>CAJUGF010000023.1:567-23673 GCA_910585915.1 uncultured Bacilli bacterium
GGCAAGTAGTGGTCTTTTAACCTCTTCATTAAATATCGTTTTTACTTTTATATCAAAAATAGCTAATTTTATTATTGCTTTAATATTTGCTTTCTATGTTTTAGCTGAAAAAGAAAAATTGGCATATCAATTTAAAATTGTTTTAAAAGCATTCATCAAAGATAAATATGTAAAAGAAATCTTTCGCATTACAGAACTTGCCAATAAAACATTCAGTAAATTCATTAGTGGTCAATGCCTAGAAGCTTGCATATTAGGAATCTTATGCTTTATTGGCATGATAATCTTTCACTTTCCATACGCCTTATCCATATCTGTATTAGTGGCATTAACAGCATTAATTCCAATATTTGGAGCATTCATTGCTATGATGGTGGGCACATTGCTAATTAGTGTGATAAGTTTTCAAAGTGCTATATGGTTTGTTGTTTTCTTCTTATTACTTCAACAAATAGAAGGAAATATTATCTATCCCAAAGTCGTGGGCAATTCTGTAGGGCTTCCTGCCATATGGACCATGATGGCTGTAACGGTTGGTGGTTCTTGCTTTGGAATATTTGGAATGCTTATAAGTGTTCCATTATCTTCCATACTATATGCCTTACTAAAAGAATATATCCAAAAGAAAAATAGCTTTGCCAAACTAAAAGAGATTTAATCAAAAATCTCTTTTTTAAATAGAAACATTCAAAATTTGATCAAAATACAAAAGCGTATGATCTTGAAACAAAATACCTTTTTCATTTTTTCGAATACTTAAAATCAAATCATTTTTACATAAAATCTTTCCACGATAATAATAAGACACATGTACAACCATTTGACTATGAAAAGCTTCTTGTAAACGTCGTTCCATTTCTTCCATTTGTTCCTCTGACAAACAAGGCTTTGTAACATATTCTTTTTTCTTTAAAATAGATTGTACCATTTGTTTACTAGAAATAACAGAATCAAATGGCATCCATTTAATCATTCCACGATCCTTCATGAACTATGACCTCCAATCTTTTGATTACGTTCTTTAGCCGTAGAATCAGGCATTAAACTAGAAGCTTTCAAAATACTATTCTTTCCATATTTTAAATTGACTTCATCTAATGCTTTATGAAATTGATCTTCCTTTTTTTTAGTTTCATAATCCTCAAAAATACTAAGTTGAACACCAACTTTTTCTGTTAAATGTCCAATACTAATGGAAATTTTTCGAATTGGCAATTCTTCATAATAACGGTCAAACAATAATTCACAAGCACGTAAAATTACGCTTTCACAGTCCGTTGGAGTATCCAGACGCATATGATGATAAAAACCACCACCAATTGTTTTAGAATAAGTAACACCCATACCAACAACGCTACCTTCCATATGATTCTTCCGAAGTCTTGCACAAAGTACTTCGATCATTTCTCGTAAAATTAATTTACCACTCACTTCATTGTAATCTTTAAATAGTACTTGACTATGACTAAAAGACTTTTCCTTTGGAGGTTTTTTAAAATCTTGAATACATGCCTCATCAATGCCATTCGCATGATTCCATAATTCTTCACCCATAACTCCATATTTATTTTTTAATCGGTGAATATCATAATGTGCTAAATCCCCAATAGAATAAATACCCAAAATATTTAAATTTTTTTCCATTCTTGGACCAATTCCCCACATTTTCGAAAGAGGAGTAATGTTCCACAATTTTTTTGGAACATCCTCATAAGTCCATTTTACAATTCCATTTTTATAGCGTTTGGCATCCAAATCCATCGCAACTTTAGCAAGAAGCATATTAGGGCCAATCCCACAATTGGCAGTCAAGCCAGTTTTTTCTTCAATCGTTTTTAAAATCATCTCAGCAATTTCTTCATCACATTTTCCATACATAGTAAGATAATCTGTAATATCCAAAAAACACTCATCAATTGAATAAACATGTAAATCTTCACTTGCTACAAAATCCAAATAAATCTCTACAACTTCCTTACTTTTCTGAACATACAAATTCATACGAGGAGGAACAATCTGATAAGAAATAGATTTAGGAATATCATAAAGTCTAGTTCTACCTTTAATACCTTGCTTCTTTAAAAAAGGAGTCACCGCAAGCGTAATAGCACCATTTCCTTGATGAGGATTGGCAACCACCAAAGGAACTTGAAAAGGGTCAAGACCACGATCAATACACTCAACAGAAGCAAAAAAACTTTTTAAATCAATACACAAAATATGACGTTCTTTCATAATATCTCCACCAAAACATTTGTTCATATAAATTATAACAAATTGGATTAAAAAAACAATTGACAGATTTTGACAATTAAAACTTGCGCTTACCATTCAAATAGCTATAATTAAAATAGGTGAGTAGTATGAGAGGAAAAACAGCAGCATTAACATGGAGTGCCATTCACTCAATTGGAGATACATTAGAAGAAAAACTTTTATTAAAATTTAATGAAACCCAATACTTATTTTGGCAAAGTGTTGCAACAGGAATAATCACTATGATCTTTTCGATAATTGGTGGTGTAGAAATGACTCCACTAGCATTTGGAGTATTAATTTTATATTCTCTAGCAATTATTGGAGGAGATTTTTGCTATGCCAAAGCGATTCAAACCCTTCCCATTGGACTTGCAAATCTAATTGATTCTGGTGGATTATTCATCATTTTAATATGTGACATTGCTCTAGGTTATATTGCTCCAAAGATTAGTTTCTTAATACTATTTATTATCTTCTTTTTTTCCATCTATGTTTTCTCAAAAGAAACCAATAAAATGAAAGGAGAAATAACAAAGAAAAAAATTGATTTAAAAAACATCTTTATTTTAATAACGGCGACCATCTTCTATGCATCCGAACCATACTTTATCAAACTAGCAAGCAGCAAGGGTGCCAATGAATACGGAATCAATTTAATTTACTATTTCATCGCCATTCCCGTCTTCTATTATTTATATAGAAAAGAGAAAAAAAATATTGCCGTATTAAAAAAAGAAGAAAAGAAAACATTTACAAAATACATTATCATCTTAGGAATCATTTATGCCATAACAAGTCTTCTATACATGCTAGCATTTATTGGAGAAACTCCTATATTAATTACCCTGATTACGAAACTTCAATTATTCTTTGTTGTTATCATATCTGTAATTCAAAAAACAGATAAAATGAATTATAAAAAAACAGCATCACTAATCATAGGAGTAATATGTATTGCCTTAATGACATTACTAAGCTAAAAAACTTGAATTATCAAAAAAATAAGCTATAATAACCCTAAATTTTTAAAAGAAATTGAGGAAATTCTATGCCATTAGTAACAATAATCATACCAATTTATAATGTAGAAAAATATTTAAAAAAATGTTTAGACTCTGTAATAAATCAAACATATCAAAATTTAGAAATAATTTTAATCAATGATTTTAGCACTGACTACTCAAAACACATTGCTGAACAATATGTCAAAAATTATAAAAATATAAAGTTAATAAATAACAAAATTAATTTAGGAATTGGAGAAAGCAGAAACATTGGATTAGATATAGCAAATGGAGAATACATCTATTTTCTTGATAGTGATGACTGGATTGATAAAACAGCAATTCAAAGGTTAGTAAATATTGCTCTAAATTACCAAGCAAAATTAGTAGAATGTAGTTATACAATGGTTTTGGGAAAAATTTCAATTCAAAAAGGAAAAAAAGAGAAAAACATAACAATAAAAAATTTTCAAAAAAATCCCAAACTACTTTATAACAATCAAGGGTATGCATGGAGTAAATTATATCAAACGAATTTGTTTGAAGATTTAAGATTTCCAAAGAAGATTATGTTTGAAGATTTTGCCTTTACAGGAGCACTTCTAACAAAAGTAAGAGAATGCATCAAAACAAGCGAGAAATTATATTTTTACCGTCGTCATCCATCTAGCATAACTTTTTCAAGTAAGTGTGCTCCCAATGAAAAGTTTTTAGATATTTTAGAAAGCGGCAAAATATTAAGAGAAAATTGTAAGAAATTAGGAACATATCAAGAATATGAAAATATAATCGAAGAAATTATTCGTTATAAAAATTTAATTGCATTAATGGATAGTAACACTTGGTTTCAAATGAAATTAGAAGATCGTATGCATCTATTAAACTTAATGTACCAATTTTTATCTCAAGAACAAAATATGGATAATTTTGAAAGTTGGGACACCGTTAAAGAAGCTATGCAAACTCGAAAAATATATCAATTACGTATGCAGTATTTAAAATGTCAATTACAAAAAGCAAAGCAATTTAATACCGCATCTGATACACCATTAGAAGATGCAAAAAAAATTATTCGGAAATATACAAGAGAAAAAGGACTTTGAATCATAGTCTTTTTTTGTTATACTACCATTATGGAATGGATAGAAAATAAAATTTGGAAACAGAATGACTATGAAGAATATATCAAATATCTAATATCGCAAAGAGAGGATAAATATCGTAATTTTCATAAAAAATTAACGCCAACCAAATATGAGATATTAGGGATTAGAGTGCCAATGAGTAGAAAAATAGCCAAAAAAATAGGTTCATCGGATATCAAATCTTTTTTAAATTGTACAAAAGACTCGTATTATGAAGAAGTGTTAATTGAAGGCTTTATAATTGCAAGTATCAAAGAGGAAGAATTCTTTAAAAAAGAATTTGAGCGCTTTCTACCTAAAATTGATAATTGGGCAATCTGTGATGGTTTTTGTAATAGTATTCAAATTATCCGAACCAACCCTGATAAATATTTTCCATACATTTTAAATTTATTAAAAAGCAACGAGCCCTTCACCATTCGCGTTGGACTTGTAACCCTTTTAAGTTGGTATGTAGAAGAAAAATATTTAAAGGACATTTTAAAACATATAGATGAAATAGAATCAGATCATTATTATGTAAATATGGGTGAAGCTTGGTTACTAGCAGAAATCTATACCAAATATCCAAACATTGCAGAAGAATATTTCAAAGTATCCAAAATAAATGATTTTACAATGAACAAAACCATTAGTAAAATTAGAGATTCCTATCGCATATCCAAAGAAGCCAAAGAAAAATTACTACAATATAGGAGGAAAAAATGAAAAAGAAAATCATAGTATTAACAAGCCTATTTCTAATTCTAATATTAGGTGGCTGTGGTGCTAAAACAGAAGGAGAGATTGATAATATGAAATTTAAAGAAACAGAAGAAATTACAAACTATGTTAAAATCGAAATGACAACAGGAGATTTGATGATATTGGAATTATATCCTAATATTGCTCCAATTACCGTAGAAAATTTTCAAAAATTAGTTAGTGAAAAATTCTATGATAATTTAATTTTCCATCGTGTTATTGAAGATTTTATGATTCAAGGAGGAGATCCACAAGGAACTGGAATGGGTGGATCTAATAACACCATCAAAGGGGAATTTGAAAGTAATGGTGTGGCAAATAATTTAAAACATGAAAGAGGCGTTATCTCTATGGCTAGAAGTCAAATAAAAGACTCTGCCTCAAGCCAATTCTTCATTTGTCATAAAGACGCGAGCTATCTAGATGGAGACTATGCAGCCTTTGGAAAATTAATTGCTGGATTCGATACCCTTGATAAAATAGCAACTACAAAAGTAAATGGAGAAAAACCAGTAACTGACCAAAAAATGAAGACAGTTCGCTTTGTTACAATTGAAAAATAAATTTGACAAAAAGAAGAAATTCTCATAAACTATAGTTAAAGCGAAGAAAAAGAAGAGTAAAAATAGGAAACTTTATAGAGAATTCGTGGTTGGTGGAAACGAATAGTAGAATATTTTGAAGAAACTTTGGAGTTGAATACTGTATACAAAGTATTCCGGGCAACCGTTATCAAAAGAGTATAAGTAAGGTGGTACCACGGGTTTATCTCGTCCTTTAGGTACGACCTTTTTTTATTTAGAAAGAAGGATTTTAATGACAAGAAAAGAATATGCTGACTTTTTAGTCCCAAACGTAGAACATGATAGAGAATATTATGAAAGCAAATATCCAGAAAGAAACTTAGAAAGCGATGCCAAAGTAGTTCGAATTGGACCAAGTCCCACTGGATTCGTTCACTTTGGAACCCTTTTCCAAGCAATGGCAGGACACAATCTTGCCAAAAACTCTAGCGGCATTTTCTATGTTCGAATTGAAGATACCGATCAAAAAAGAGAAGTTGAAAACGGAACCAAACAAATTATCGATGCTCTAAATGATTATGGAATAGAATACAATGAAGGCCCAATCAGCGAAGAGGAAGAAAAAGGTACTTACGGACCATACATTCAAAGCAAAAGAGGAGATATTTACAAAGCATATGTAAAAGATTTAATTGAAAAAGATTTAGCATATCCATCATTTGCTACCGAAAAAGACTTAGAAGAATTAAGAAGTCAACAAGAAGCTTCAAAAAGTAGGTTAGGGTATTATGGAAGATTTGCAACAGATCGAAATCTTTCTATGGAAACTGTCATTGAAAAAGTAAAATCAGGAGAAAAATATGTTATCCGTTTTCGTTCTCCTGGAAACTTTGAAAATAAAATTATCATCGAAGACTTAGTAAAAGGAAGAATTGAAATGCCAGAAAATGATATTGATCATGTCATTTTAAAAGGTGATGGCTTACCAACTTACCACTTTGCTCATGTCATTGATGACCATTTAATGCATACAACTCATGTCGTAAGAGGGGATGAGTGGTTAAGTAGCCTTCCAGTACATCTACAAATGTTTTCCTCTCTTGGATTTACAGCACCATTTTATGCCCATCCATCCCCAATAATGAAAGAAGAGAATGGAAAAAAGAGAAAACTAAGCAAACGAAAAGATACAGAAGCAAATATTGCTGAATTTAAAAAACTTGGTATTCCAAAAGAAGCTGTGAAAGAATATCTACTAACTTTAATTAATTCGAACTTTGAAGAATGGAAAGATAAAAATCCAGAAAAAGACTTAGACGAATTTAAAGTGACCTTCAAAAAAATGAATATCAGCGGATCACTATTTGACATGGAAAAACTAATAAACATTAGTAAAAACATCTTAGCACACATCACTGCTGAAGAATTCTATGATCAGTTACTTGACTGGGCTGAAAATTATGATAAAGAATTTACAGTACTATTAAAAGAACACAAAAAAGAAACCATTGCTATTCTAAACATTGAACGTGGTGGAGAAAAACCTAGAAAAGACTATAGTGCTTATAGTGATGTATATAAAAATATTTGGTATATGTATGACGAAAAATTTATGGTTTCTAAAGAAGAATATGAATTTGATAAAATTACTGATCCAAAAGAAATAAAGGACATTTTAATCACATATATAACTAAGTATTATGATGAAAAAGACGGGCAAGATGTCTGGTTTAGCAAAATAAAAGTAATGGCAGAAGAATTAGGATATGCGAGCAATATGAAAGAATATAAGCAAAATCCTGATAATTTTAAAGGAAATGTTGCTGATATCAGCACAGTCATTCGAGTTGCTGTTACAAGCAAAAAACAAACACCAAATCTTTATGATATCTTAAAAATATTAGGAACAAAAAAAATCGAAGAAAGATTTCAAAAAGTTATAAAATAAGAACACATCGTTCTTTTTTTGTGAAATTTTTGAAAAAAGATTGCAAACCCAAACAAACATTTCTATAATAGAGAAGAAAAGAGGAGTTATATGTTAATCAATATCATATTATTAATTGTTGGTTTTATCGTTTTAGTGAAAGGTGCTGACCTCTTTGTAGATGCAGCATCATCCCTTGCTGAAAATTTTCATTTATCAAAAATGCTAATTGCCTTGACCATTGTAGCATTTGGAACCAGTGCCCCAGAATTTGCAGTATCTATAAAAGCTATTATGAGTGGCAGTGGAGATATGGTTCTAGGAAATGTTATTGGAAGTAATATTTTAAACATCTTATTAATTCTTGGAATATCCAGCTGTATTCATGCCTTAAATGTAAAAAATACAACCATCAAAAAAGAATTACCAATTACAATGCTAATTACGTCACTATTTATTGTTTTAGTAAATGATATACACCTATCTGGATCCAATGAAAATATATTATCTCGTGGTGATGGAATAACCATACTATTATTTTTTTCTATATTTATTTATTATTTGTTTACTGTTATGCGTTCCAAAAAAGAACCAGAAGAAATAAGAAAACCTAAATATAATATTTTATTATCTTTTCTATTTACATTAATAGGAATTGTATGTTTAGTAATTGGTAGCAATATTGTTGTCGATTCTGCATCCAAAATTGCTAGCTCATTAGGTGTAAGTGAAAGAATTATAGCTCTAACCATTGTCGCCCTAGGAACAAGTCTTCCTGAATTAGTAACCAGTGTAGTTGCAACCAAAAAGGGCGAATATGATATCGCCATTGGTAATGTCGTAGGAAGTAATATATTCAATATTGGAATCGTTCTCGGCATACCAGTTGCTATCTTTGGAAGCATATCTCATATATCATTTACTATGATAGACTTATTTGTTATGCTTCTATCTTCCATACTACTATTTGTCTTTAGTTACAAAAATTATAAAATTAGTCGCAAAGAAGGAATCATTTTTTTAATCGTTTTTCTAATATATTATGGAAATCTTATTTTTTCTTCTCTGTAATTTTGAGTGAATCATCACTCTTTTTTTTATGATGCGATAATCTTTCATTTTCGATAAAATTCAGGAATAGTTTTTTATTTTTACACATAATAGAAATAGAAGATTTCATCTCCTTATCTGCTAAAATTGTAATCATATCATTTTCTTTCAATATAAGATATCTTTCATTAGTCCCATCTTTTTTTCTGATTTTCATACTTCACCTCGCAAGTGACAAATTGTGTCATTATTCAAGATAAATATAACATTGTCCCTTTATAATTGCAAATGAAATGGTGGTTAATCGGATGAAACTAAATGTCAAAGACTATAAAAATAATGAAATAATCAGAATATTAAGAGAATATTCCAGCATGACACAAAAAGAATTAGCTTCCAAATTATCTAAAAATGTACGAACTGTACAACGATATGAATCAGGAGAAGCAAATATTAATTTAGAATTAGTACGTGAAATCTGTGCCTTATGCGACTTAACAATTACCATAGAATCTAAAATAAAACAAAAAAATCAACAACCCAAACAATAAATTTTACTTTTGGAAATGAGTAAAAAATGGTATATTTAAAATTAAGGTGTTTTATATGAGAAAATATAAGATTAGCAAAGAATATAAAATGTTTGACCTAATATCACCACCTTTTTGCTCTTTTTTCTTTTTCTTATCCAAGATCATAGGAACAAGTTATATGTTTTTTTTAAAAAGCAATAAACAATTAAAGATCGAAAAAAAGAAATTAAAAGAAAATAAAAAAATAAATTTACTCTTTTATAGACCATCAAAGCCAACAGACAAAGTTCTGTTTTACATTCATGGTGGAGCTTATGCCTATAAAGGATGTCGAAAACATTTTAAACTCTGTAAAGAATATAGCTTAAAAGGAAAAGTGAATATATTATATGTGGATTATCGTCTAATGCCCAAATATCATTATCCTATTCCATTAGAAGATTGTTGGGCCTCTTACCAATGGATGATTGAAAATTATAAAAAATTAGGAATTAATCTATCAAAAATTATCATAGGTGGAGATAGTGCAGGTGGATGCTTAAGTGTTGAACTTATTCATAAAATAAACCAAAGTCAATTACCAAAACCATGTTATCAATTATTAATTTATCCCCTCCTTGACCATAGAATGCAAACAAATTCGATGTTAAAATTTAAAGATAGTCCAGGCTGGAATTCATTAAAAAATAAAAAAATGTGGAAAATGTACTTAAAGGATAGCAATTACCTGTCTGTAAATGAAAAAACAGTAAAAAATTTTCCACCAACTTATATTGAAACGGCAGAATTTGATTGTCTCCATGATGAAGCTATAGAATTTTGTAACAAATTAAAAGCAGAAAAAATACCCTTCATTTTAAACGAAACAAAAGAAACAATGCATGGTTTTGATCGGAAAAATACTAGTATTACAAAGAGTGCTCTTCGAAAAAGAATAGAAGTATTAAAAAAATTGTAGTATAATGTCCCATAGAGGAGAGGTAAACAATGAAAAAACTATTAATCTTTATAATTGCTTTATGTGCCATTCTTCCAATTCCTGCTTTTGCGAGTACAAAAACTTATACTTCAAAAAATTTAGAAGAAACATTAAGCGCTGAAAATATAAAAGCCGATTTATCGAACTACAAAGAAAATGATAACCAAGCAATTATCTATATGTTCCGAGGAGATGGATGTTCTTATTGTCGTTCATTTTTGAATTACTTGAGTAGTATTGTAGAGGAATATGGAGATTATTTTCGCTTAGTATCTTATGAAGTATGGCAAGATAACAATAATGCTGAACTATTAGAAAATGTCGCAAAATTTTTAGGGAAAGATGCTGATGGTGTTCCTTTCATCGTAATTGGAGACAAAGTGTTTGAAGGATATGGTGCTAATTATGATGATGATATTATTAACGCTATAAAAAAGCAGTATGACTCTAAAAATAGTTATGATGTTATGAAAGAAATAGAAATAGGGGACACAAAAGAAACAAAAGAAGAAGCAAATATATTAGTAATTTTTTGGAACATAATATTAGGAAGTAGTATAGTTGGATTATTACTATACTTCCATTCTGAAATAGCAAAACTAAAAGAACAAATTGAAAAACTAGAACAAAAGACACAAAGTGAAAAAAAGACAAAAACAAAGACAGAAGAGCGTTAAAGCTCTTTTTAAATTCTTGAAAAAAGAATTCAAGCTATGATACAATGAATCAAAGAAAATGAGACTTTTGGGGAAGGTAGAGGTTTTGATGTATTTAAAAGAAGTAACAGTAGCATATTTGCTTATGATAGGAATAATAATTCTGTATTGTATTATTTTTTTTGCAAATGAAGAAATCAAAACCAAACAAAAAAAACAAAACAATAATAAAATGAAACAACTAATTCAAAAAGAGTTAAAGAAAAAAAATGTATCTGCAGAACATTTAAAATATTTGCAGAAAAATTTAAGAACAGTAAAAAACTTATTTCTATGGGAAGATATTTTATTAGAAGAAAAGAAGAAAAAAGATAATCACATCATCAAATATTGTCAAGAAATTTCACCAGCTTTTAGTGATTTAACCAATTATTATCGTGAAAAAGATTCTATTGAAAAAGCTTATTTTACGCATGTGTTATCTAAATTTCCAGAAATCATTCAAAATGAAGATAATAAAGTACAATATGCTATGATGCAATTCGTTTTTGATCCCTCTGTCTATTGTAGGGAAAATGCTATGCTTTTTTTCTATCAAAAAGGTTCAGTAAATCAAGTCATTAATTCCCTAAAAAAAATAAGCAAACGAAATTTATATTATAGTCCGCGGCTCCTTGCTGATGATCTCTTAAAATTTACAGGAAATAAAGAGGAATTATCCGATGCTTTGTTAAAAGACTTTGACATTTTTAATAAAAAAATTCAATTAGCAATTATTAATTATTTAAGATTTTCAAAATGTGATCGTAGAGTAGAGCTTTATGAAAAATTAAAAAAACAAAACTATGATAAAGAAGTGATTTTGGCAATTATTCGTTATTTTAGAGTTCAAATATATAAGCCAGTACGTAACATTTTATTTAAAATAATGGAAGATAAAAAAGATTACAATTATGAATATCGCTTAGTTGCAGCCTATACTTTATCTAGTTATGACGATGCGCAAACAAGAACATTATTAGTAGAAGGCCTAAAAGACAAAAATTGGTTTGTTCGGAAAAATAGTGCTTTATCTCTAGCCAGAATGCAATTAACCAAAGAAGAACAAAATCAAATATTTGCGTTGAATGATCGCTATGCCAAAGAAATGATGCAATATATTTTAGAAGAAACAAAACAAATTAGAAAGGAGAGCAGAAATGGAGAGCTTACTACGTGACATTTTTTTTGCTTTAAGCAATTTCTTTCTAATTTATTTAATTGGAAATTCATTAAACCTAAGCTTTTTAACAGTCAAAGGTATCAAAAAATCTAAAAAAGCAAGAAAACAGCAAGAATATCACAATCGCTTAAATCATGATTACTATATACCAGTATCAATTATTGTAAGCACTGAAGACGATGAAAAGAAAATAGAAAAGTGCCTAAAGGCCTTACAAAATTTAAATTATAAATTATATGAAATTGTTATAGTAGATAATGGATCTATAGATCGAACCACTGAAATAATAATTACAAAATATGAATTAAAAAAAGTAAATAGACCAATCCATAGAGTATTACCTACTGGTGAATTAACAGGAATCTACCAAAACAGCAATCAAAAAATAAAAATAACTTTAATAACCAAAAGTAAAACAAAGAAAAAAGATGCTTTAAATGCTGGTATAAATGTTGCAGAATACCCCTATGTAATTTTTATCACACCAAACTTTATTTTAAAAAAAGAAACCTTAGAAAATTTAGTACGTCCCATTTTGGAGGATGATAAAGTAATCATTTGTAATGGAACTCTTCAAATTGGAAGCGAACAAAGTAAAACGCAAGAATATACTTTTCCAACTTCATTTTTATCTAAACTTCAAGTGTTTGAATGGAATCGTAAAAATAATATAGAACAAGTTTATCGATATCTGCCATCACTTACATTATTCAAAAAAGATATGATTCAAGTTGTAAAAGGTTTTAACGAAGAAGCAATTGGAGAAAATTTTGAATTAATGCATAAAATAAAAAATAAGATCACAGAAAAAGAAAACAATAAAATAAAAGAAAGTAATAATGCAGTAGCATTATACAATCCAACAAGTAATATTATTGAATTTATGAAGCAACGATACAAACAATATCATGGCTTAAAAAAGAGCCTTAAAAAAGAATATCAAGGATCTCGAAACTTAATAAACAAAATAAAAATATTGGATTACTGGTTCTATGGAAAATACTCTTCATGGATTACATTACTAGGTACAATTTCTTTAATAATGTCTTGCATGAATAAAACCATCGAACTTCAAAATATAATAATATTCTTTACTATTTATATCCTATTTTGCAGCACATTATCTTTTTGTTTATTCTTAATAAATTTATGGGAAAAACAGCAAAAAATTTCTTTTTTCAATTTCTTGAAAAGTATGTTTTGGGCAGTATGTGACAATACATTGCTACCCATTTTACTATTTTTTATCAAAATACCATGAAAAAAGAAATTACAAATAAATTAAAACGACTTGTGAAAAAGTCGTTTTCTATTGTTACTCGAAAGCTCGAGTTTGATATCAATCTGGTGGCCCGTATGGGTTTCGAACCCATGAATATTGCCTTGAGAGGGCAACGTGTTAAACCACTTCACCAACGGGTCAATACATACTTATTCTAACATAATTTAATATTTCATACAATCTACAAATGAAAAAAACTTGACCATTACCTAAGGTAATAGTTTATAGTTGAATTAGAAAGGAAAGAAAAAGTAATTTATAACACAAATTTCAAGAGATAATGCTTGTTTTGAGATAAACAAGGTGTATAATAAAAAAAGGAGGAGTAATATATGTTAAAAGTAGAAAATGTAACCAAATATTATGGTGATTTTAAAGCAGTAGATGACCTATCTTTTACAGTAAAAGAAGGAGAAATCTTTGGACTTCTTGGAGTAAATGGTGCTGGAAAAACTACAACATTTCGCATGATTATTGGTTTACTTGATAAAACTAGTGGAAAAATTACGTTAGATGAAGAACCAATTGACTATTCGAAAACAGATTATATAGGTTTTTTAACAGAAGAAAGAAGTTTACTTACAAAACTTACTGTAAAAGAGCAAGTAATTTATTATGGCATTTTGAAAGGAATGGATGAAAAAACTATTCTAGAACGCCTTGATTATTGGTTAAAAAGGTTTCGTATAGAGTCTTACAAAGATAAAAAAATTAAGGAATTAAGTAAGGGAAATCAACAAAAAATTCAGTTCATTACAAGTATAATTAATGAACCAAAATTATTAATACTAGATGAACCATTTTCAGGATTAGATCCCATTAATGTAGAACAATTTATGGAAGTAATCAAAGAATTAAAAAAGAAAGGAACAAGTATTATCTTTTCCTCACACCGAATGGAGCACGTTGAACTCTTTTGCGAAAAGTTAGTAATACTAGTACATGGCAAAAGCGTCTTACAAGGATCATTAAAAGAAATCAAAAAAAGTTACCGTAAGAAAAATATTCATATCAAAGCTGATTTAGATGCTGAAAAAATTTCTAAAACAAAAGGTGTGTTATCAGTAGATAAAACAGCTGAAGATTATATTGTGAAAATTGAATCCGATGAGTACATTGAAAATGTATTTAAAGAAATTAAAAATTGTAAAAATGTTACAGAATTTCGTGTAGAAGATCCAACATTAAATGAAATATTCTTAGATAAAGTGGGGGTTTTATATGAAAACTAAATTAAAATTTTTAATCAAACAAAGTTTAAGTAAAAAAATGAAGACCAAATGGTTTAAAGTAGCCAATATAATCATTGCTATCTTTATTATTGGCCTTGCCAATGTTGATCGAATTATCACACTATTTGGTGGAGACTTTGAAGAGAAAAGAGAAGTTTATGTTTTAGACGATACAGGAAGTTATGAAGTTTTTGAAACACTTCTAAGTAAAATTGCAGAAAGCCTTGGAGAATCGAAAAATTTCGATATCAAACAATCACAAGAAGACTTAGATACATTACAGAAAGATTTAAGTGAAGATAATGACGCCATTATCGTTAAAATGAATTTTGATAATAATGAATATATCAAAGCAAGTATTGTTAGCTACGATCCAATTGATACCATAACTTATCAAATTATTTCATCTACATTAAATCAAGTAAAAAGTAGTGTTATATTAGCCACAAGTGGATTATCAGAACAAGAAATTAGTTCACTGACAAGTCCTGTCAATATTGAAAAAAAGGTCACTAATGAAAGTGCTGAAAATGCTGAATCAAAAGATATGATTTCATCAGGATTAATTTTAATATTTATAGTTCCATTCTTCTTTCTAATTACAATGCTAACACAAATGATTGGAGCAGAAATTAATGATGAAAAATCTACACGTGGAATGGAAATAATCATATCCAATGTTTCTCCAAAAATTCATTTCTTATCAAAAATTTACTCTTCAACATTATTTGTTGTAATACAAGGAGGTTTACTTCTTTTATATAGCGTAGCGGCATACTTAATTCGAGGAATAATATCAGCCTCAGGAGCTATGGCAATCAATGGGGATGTTGCAAAACAAGTAACAGACTTATTAAATCTTGTAAAAGAAAGTGGTGTGTTAGATCTACTTTTAAGTGGTTTACCAATTATGTTAATACTATTTATTACATCATTCTTACTATATGCAATATTAGCTGGAGTTCTAGCTAGTATGACAACAAGTATTGAAGATTATCAACAATTGCAAACACCACTCATGATCATTTTACTAGTAGGATACTACATAGCCATTATGGCTTCTCAATTTGATGGTGCAATCTTTATTAAAATAATTTCTTATGTTCCATTACTTTCCTTCCTAGTAGCACCAGTCATCTTTATGCTTGGCCAAATTACATTATTAGAGCTTGGAATATCAACAATAATCTGTGTTGGGTTCTGCATCTTATTTTTCCACTATGGATTACGTATTTATAAAGTAGGTATCTTAAATTACAGTAGTTCCAAACTATGGAAAAAAATATTTAAATCGATGAAACAAAAAGATTAAACAAACAGGAAAAAAATGTTTGTTTTTTTCTTGCTAAAAACGAGAGAATATAGTATTTTAAACCCTATGGGTGAAAAAAATGGAAATAATAGAAATAGATAAAACATCAGAAATACTAAAAGGTGCTCACTACATTGGACATGGTACCACAGCAATTTGTTTCAAAAATAAAAATAATAGAGTTATAAAATTATATCGTAATACAAATAATAAAAGATATTTATTTGAAAGAAATATGTATGAACATTTAAATTTACTAAATGAAATAACAAACGAAAGTTTTTTAGGACCAGAAATAATTATAACTTCCCATGGCCAAATTATTGGATATATCTATCCTTATAAGAAAGCAAAAACTTTAGCCAGAATAAGTCCCCTTACAAATGTAGAAGCGTTGATTAATCCAACAGAAAAGCTTATGGAAGATACAAATCAAATTAGCGAACATAGTTTTGAATTAAATGATATACATGATAGAAATATGTTATTTCAAGAATATTTTACAGTAATTGATCTAGATCAAGGGGAAAAAAGTCAGTTTAGTAAAGAATCCATAAAATATGCCAATCGCACAAAAGTATTGAAAAATATTATGAATTCGTTATTTCATATAAAAGAGTATCAAATTATGTATATTCATTCATCAGAAACACAAAAATTATACAATCAAATGTTATATGAAGATTATCGAAAAATGAGAGAATTTTTCAAAAGCTTAAAAGAAGATTTAAACAAACAAGAATTAAAAATATCTGATTTAAGAAGGAATCGTCTCATTACCAAAGAATACAATTCATACTATAGACCATTTTAGAAGTCAAACAAAATCGTTCGACTTAAACTCATTTTGCATTATAATGATTAAAGAATAGAGGAGCAAAATGACAGGGAAACACAAAAGAAAATTAATCATTTCCGGTATTTCTTTTGGTATATGCATAAGCTTTTTATGCTTTCTTTTTGGTTATCAAAATTACTGTAATCCAAAACTTGGGGACTTTAACATCTTAGAACTAGAAGAAAAAGAAGAATTTTACCTAGCAATAACTCCCTCTCATAACGCCGTTTCATACGACGTATCAGTAAAAAAAGAGCAAGAAGAAATATATAAAACAGAAAGTGATAATCCAAATATTTCTTTAAAAGATTTAATAGTAGATTATGGAGAAGAATTAACCTTTGAAGTAACAGCGAAAAATAAAAATGGAGTTACCAAAGAAGCTCAAGAAAACTATAAATATCTTTGGCAAAAAGCAAGTTTTAAAGAGTTAGAAAATCGATATATCGATTCGAAAAATGGAATAACTCTTTCACTAGAAGGATTTCAAGTAGGAGAAAAATACATTGTAGAATTGGAATATTTAAATCAAATGATTCATGAAGAAACTATTGCTTCAGATAGCATTTATTTCCCTTATGAAATAGTAGAAGGATATGCGGGAAGAATCACAGCTAAATTATATACGGAAGAAAAACGACTTCTAAGTACTACCAATTTTTATATCAATACTCCAGTTGTTGGAAAAGTAAAATTAATTACTCCAGAAGAAGGAAAAAAAGATCGATGGAATGATGTGAATGTAACTTATATGGGCGGAGAGAATGCTACCAATTACTTAATAAAAATATTTGAAGAAGGTACTCTTTCTAATACAATAACTTTAGAAAAAGAAATCAAAAAATATACAATTCCAGCCGAATTTTTACAAGAAAATAAAAATTATTATATATCAGTAGAAGCAGTCCATTTAGACTACCATGAGATTACAGAACAGGATGGCCGAAATATCTACATTGGAGAAAAAGAAACCACAAGTCCAGTCTTCGTATCACATAATCCAACATTCATCAAAGCGGGAACTGAAGTGAAATTAGCTTCAAGAACACCAAATACTACCATTTACTATACAACAGATGGGACAGAACCAACCAGTGAAAGTAATATTTATAAAAATCCAATCAAAATTCAAGAAAACATGACTTTAAAAACATATGCTGTGAGCAATAGAAGGTATGATAGTGAAAAAAATACCTACGATTTTTTTGTACAAGACAAACAACTAATTGTTTACTTAAGCCCATCAAATCAAACATGGAATCATGGAAATCGTGAGAGTGGGTATACGACTGAAATGGCTGAAATGAATAAATTGGCAAAAATTGTAGAACGTATTTTAAAAGAAAATGGTGTTATAGTATATCGCAACCGTCCAACAGGTGATATTAATGGTTATTTAAGTGAAAGTAATTATGTAAAAAGCGATCTTCACTTAGCAATACATTCCAACGCTTCCAAAGATGGTACAGCAAGAGGAATAGAGATTTATGTCGACAAACCAACAAGCAGATCACTGAGTGTTGCTACTAATATCTATCAAAATCTTTATTCCATTTACCCAGGTAAAAATATTCCTGGAACTGACCGTGGTGTAAAATATGCTGCTGGATCCCTTGGCGAAGCAAATGATTCCTTTATTCCGTGTGGAACACTAATCGAGGTAGCTTACCATGATAACTATGAAGATGCCAAATGGATCTTAGAAAATATGGAACAAATAGGAAATAATATTGCGAGTAGCATACTTTCCTATTATAATTAATAAAAGGAAGTGTGTAATTTGAAAATAATAAGTTTTGCAATCCCATGTTATAACTCTGAAGGCTATATGTCTCATTGTATTGATACACTTCTAGCAGGAAAAGAAGAAGTAGAAATCATTATTATTAATGATGGAAGTAAAGATGATACCTTGAAGATTGCAAAATCATATCAAAAAAAATATCCAAATATTATAAAAGTAATTGATAAAGAAAATGGTGGACATGGTTCAGGCGTCAATGTAGGATTAGAAAATGCAACAGGATACTATTACAAAGTAGTAGATAGTGATGATTGGGTAAATGTTGCTTCACTAAAAGAAGTTCTAGCACAGATGAAAAAATTAATTCACGAAAAAAAAGCAGTCGATTTATTCATTACCAATTATGTATATGAAAGAGAAAATGAACAAAGAATAGTTCAATATAAAAATATTCCAGAAAATAAAATAATTACTTGGCAAGATATTAAAAAATTTAAAATAAGTCAATATTTACTTATGCATTCGGTTTTTTATCGCACAGATTTCCTAAAGAAAACAAAAATAAAATTACCAGAACACACATTCTATGTAGATAATATCTTCGTTTATTATCCTCTTCCAAAAGTCAAAACAATGTATTACTTAAATACAAACTTTTATCGTTATTTTATTGGAAGAGAAGATCAATCTGTAAATGAAAGAGTTATGATCGGAAGAATAGATCAACAACTTTTCATTACCAAAAAGATGATTGAATTTGGTAATCCTTTAAAATACAAAAAAATCCAAAAAGAGTTATGTACCTATCAATTACATTATCTAGCCATTATGATGACCATTTGTACCATTTTATTAAAAATAGATAATACAATGGAAAACAAAACAAAGTTAAAAAATATTTGGTACTTTTTAAAATCTTATGATCGAGATTTATATAATCAAATTCGCTATCGCTCACTTGCATTCTTTTCTTGCTTACCAAGAATAATTGCAGTACCAGGATATCATATTGCAAGAAAAATATACAAATTTAATTAAGGAGTACAACATGAATAAATTATTATTAATCGATGGACACAATTTACTGTTCCAAATGTTTTATGGAATGCCAAACAAGATTATTGGAAAAGATGGTAAAAGCATAGAAGGAATTTGGGGCTTTACTGGAGCACTTTTAAAGATTATCAAAAAAGTAGAACCAACACATATACTAGTTATATTTGATGGTGAACAAGAATTGCTCCGTAATAAAGAAGATGAAAATTATAAAAAAAATAGAATGAGTTTTGAAAATGTTGAAGCAGAAAAAAATCCTTTTTCCATCTTTCCTGACATCAAAAGAGTGCTAGATACTTTAAACATATCATACTTTGAAACAACAGATGGATATGAAACTGATGATTACATTAAAGAGTACTGTAAAATATATGAAAAAGATTATGAAATTATCATATCATCTTTTGATTATGACTTTATAAGTTTAGTAAATAAACATGTAACCTTACTGACATATCGAGGAACAGCGACAACACTTTACACCCCAGAAAAAGTATTATCTCGTTGGAAAATTAAACCAGAATTCTTTGCAGATTACAAAGCACTCGTTGGAGATTCTTCAGATAATATTGCTGGCATCCCAAGGATAGGACCAAAAATGGCTGCAACCTTAATAAATGAATATGGTACAGTAGAAAAAATTTTACAAAATCGTGAAAATATAAAAAAAGATAATATTCGTCTGACATTAGAAATATTTGAACATGACCTTTTACATAATATCAAATTGATTCGCTTAGAAGGTTCCAATCAAATACCAATTACAATTGAAAAATTATCTTATCAAAAGAAGGAGAAAAAAACCAAAGAAATATTAATGGAATTAGATCTCCTAGAACAAACGATTACAAATTAATTACTTATGATTCATAATAGCTAAAATAATGACTAAGAGAATACCAAGACCAACAATAAATATAAAAATATTTAAAACATCCTTAGGAAGATATTGTAATCCAAAAGAATAAAAGTCATTCCAAAGATCACGAAAAAAATTAAAAAAGGGTTTGAATAAATCAAGTATCGTATCAGAAATATTCATAATCATAAAACAACATCCTTTCAAAATATAACTTTATTATATAGCGAATATCAAAATACTTCTAGATAAAAATAAATGGAACTGTCTAGTAAAAAAGTGTGTTAAAACAATGAAACAGAACTAGAGAAAAATCTCTAGTCTTTTTTGCCAAAATTTTTAGTTCAATAATTAAAAGGAATTTGTCAAAATATGTGGTAAAATAAAAAAGAAAAAAGGTGATATCATGTTAGAAATAAAAAATGTAAATGTTAATATCGAAGGAAAAACAATTATTGAAGATTTTAATCTAACAATAGAAGACGGTGAAATTCATGCCTTAATGGGTCCTAATGGTGTTGGAAAAAGTACGATCTGCAAAACCATTATGAAAAGTCCTGGCTATGAAATCACAAGTGGAGTTATCAAATGGAATAACAATGAGATTCACAAGTTAGACACTACCACTATCAGCCGATTAGGAATTTATTATATTAGCCAGAATCCCATTGCAATCGAAGGGGTGACCAATGCTGAAATGCTTAGACTTGCTCTAAATGCTAGAAGCAAAGAAAAAATAGACATCTTTACCTTTAATAAAAAATGCAATGAAATTTGTACAAAGATCGATTTACCAAAAAGTTTTCTCCATCGAGCAATCAATGATGGGATGAGTGGGGGAGAAAGAAAGAAAAATGAACTATTACATCTTTGGATGCTAGAACCAAAATTAATCCTCCTAGACGAATTAGATTCAGGATTAGATGTTGATGCTTTAAAAATTGTAGCGAATTCTATTATGGAATACTATAAAGAGAGAAAACCAAGTATTTTAATCATCACTCATCATAACCAAATATTAGAAATGATGAAACCAGACTTTGTTCATATATTAAAAAATGGGCATATTATCAAATCTGGAGATAATCGCCTAGCCAAAGAAATTGAAAATGATGGTTTTTCGCAGTTTTATGAGTGAAAGTACTAAGGGGAGTAATAGAAAATGAATAGAATATTAATAGATGAATATGAAAAGAAATTAATAGGTATCAAAGGGATTATTGAAATAACGCAAGAAGATAGTCATATTCATCTTGATGGGAATAATCAAATACTAGGAATCATAATGAATGAATTTCGCAAACTAACTTTTGATATAGAAAGTGATGCTAATCTAAAAATGAATGTATTTTGGGATACACCACCAAAAGAATTGGATTTATCAATCAATATACAAAACAATGCCAAGTTTCAAAGTCATTTTAATATTGCTGTAAAAAACGATTTTCATTTTAACTATCAAAATAATTTATTAGGGAATGACAGCATTTCAAAAACAACCATTCATGTCGTAACAGAAGAAAATGCTACTTGTAAAATAAGAACAACAGGATACATAAAAAAAGATACAACAAATAATGAATTTCTAGAAGAACTAAAAGGAATAACTTCAAATATATCCAGCATCACCTTTCTCCCAGACTTAATTGTGGATTCAGATTCTGTTGTAGCAAATCACAATGCTAGCATTAAATACATTGATGAAGAAGAATTATTTTATTTAAAAAGCAAAGGACTTGATGAAAAAAAAGCCAAAAAATTAATCAAAACAGGATTTTTAAGACAAGGAGGTGAGTAGTATGAATCGTGAAGATTTTCCCATGCTAAAACAAGACATAATTTATTTAGATAATGGAGCTACAACTCTAAAACCACAATCAGTAATTGATGCTATCACTGATTATTATACAAATTATTCTGCCAATGCTCATCGTGGAGATTATGATCTTTCTTATAAAGTGGATGAAGCGTTTGAAAGCACCAGAGAAAAAGTACGAAAATTTATTAATGCTAAAGAAAAAGAAGAAATCATTTTTACTAGTGGGGATACCGAATCATTAAATATAATTGTAAGAGGATTTTTTGAGAATATCATTGAAAAACAAGATGAAATTTTAATAACACAAAGCGAACATGCATCAAATGTTTTACCATGGTTCCGTTTATCAAACAAATATGGCTGTAATATAAACTACATTCCTTTAGATGATAATCACTACATAACCCTAGAGAATGTTAAAAAAAGTATAACCCCTAAAACCAAAGTAATTGCCTTAGCGGCAATCACGAATGTTATTGGAGACATTAGACCCATCAAAGAAATTTGTGAATTCGCGCATAAAAACAATATCTTTGTGGTTGTAGATGGTGCCCAAAGTATCGCTCATCGAAAAACAGATGTCCAAGACTTAGATGTTGATTTTTTTACCTTTTCTGCTCACAAAATGTGTGGACCAACTGGAGTTGGAGTCCTATATGGTAAAAGAGAATTAATGGAAAATGTTGAACCTCTAAATTGGGGAGGAGGGATGAATGAATCCTTTGATTCAGTAAGCGAAGTGTATCTAAAAGAACTTCCAACAAGATTAGAAGCAGGAACACCAAATATTGCCGGAGTGATTGGACTAGGAGCCTCTATTGATTACTTATCAAAAATTGGCATGGACAATATTACGAATTACGAAATAAAATTAAGAAGATATCTAATTGATAAATTAATTACAATTCCCCATTTAGATAT
>CAJUGF010000024.1:0-15239 GCA_910585915.1 uncultured Bacilli bacterium
ATTACCAAAACAACATTTACTTTCTTCATTTGATACACCTCTAAAAAACAAGTATTTCTACTCTACTATTAAAAATATATCAACGTTCTGATAAAACTTTTTGGTTTAGAACACTAATTTTGGCGAAAAAAAAGAGTAATTCATTTACTCAAATTAAAATTATTTCCATTAAATTGAAAAATAATCGATATCCTAAATATTTACTTGCTTTAAAATATTTAAATGATAATTTCTTCGCTTTCTTATATAATATTTGTCCTGTTCAAAAAATAAACACACATTTCACAATTTCTTAAAGCATGCCCCTATTTTCCTTGAACAATATCAAGTAATAAAGCGACAATTTTACATAATTATTATATCTTCCATGACTTACAAAAAGATAATTTTTATTAGCATCATTGATACCATCGTATCATATCATTTAATTCTTTATCATTTTTATAAACCATAATTATTTATATTCATCATCAATTATTTATTTAAAACTTGAAAACCATTATTATTAGGATATTGCCCCATTCCATTCATATTTTGCATATTCATTTGATTTGACACCATATTCATATTGCTTATATTAGAATTCATAGACTGATTTTGATTGTTTATAACAGACTGATTTGCATTCACCATAGGTTGATTCATAACATAATTGGGATTCGGTTCGATTTGATTCATCGAATTCATTTGATTCATTCCATTAGTCTTAGAAATAGCATCAAAAAGTGTTTGATTTTGTGCTGCAGCTGCAAGTCGCTCAAAATTTTGCTCAATTTCTTTAGATACTCCTCCATATGCTTGAGATTTTTTTAATTCATGATCTTCCACTAAATAACCAATCAAAGCAAATATCAAAATGATTGTCATTACCAAAAACCACATATAATTATTAACTAAAAAATCTATTACAGCTTCCATTGTTTAAACTCCTCCTTACTCCAAAATGGAAATTTCTTGATTATCTGGTTGAATTTGAATCCAAGTATTTCCATCATTCACTTGAATTTCCGATCCATCTAACATCGTATAAACTGTTTGACTTTCTCGCGTCTTTTTAGACCATTTAATAGGAATAGCCATTCCATTACTAATATAATATCCATCCCCCTGACCAGTATTACTAAGTTCTTGTCTTCCATAACTATCAATGGAACGATTTTTAACTTGATATGTAATAATGTTTTTAACTACATACTGCTCTTTAGATACATAATCGATATGAGCTTCATCATTCACAAATCTTTGATAGACTTTTTTCTCAGGATCATAAACATAACTAGTAACTGTCCCTTTAGAATAAGGAATAATAACACGATTAGCTAGAAGAGCATTTTCTCCAAAATTAACATCTTCAACGGAATAATGAAATAAAAAATCTTTTTCGCGTTCCATTTGAAATCCTAATTCATTAGAAGCATTTTGTAATTTATCCATACTGGTAAAAGCCGTATGCTCCGTTGAAACTTTCAAAGAAGTATCTTTCCAAAAATATTGATCTTGATATAACCCATTAATATTTTGAATAGCAAACTTAGAAATATCAGATTTTGCCTGTTCACTGAATCCCCAATGAACAAAATAAGCATCATTCTCCATCACATAATCCAAATAATATGGTCTAGCACTTCGAATAGGTCCAATTCGTTCTGTACTTTTATCATGAAATAAAGCAAGATAGCGCGTAATACCACCTTCTACAATCATCTCGTAAACCAAATAAGCATCTTGAAGCCCAGAATGATAAGGTCTTGCTACCCCTAAATTGTTAATTATAACAGCATAAGCACGATTAGAAGAATCTTCATTCACTACTTGAACTTTGGGCATTTCTTCATAATCATGAAAATCTGATTGCTCTCTTTGAAAATAAAAATAACCATAAATACTGACAGCAATGAATAATACTAGTAACATCAATAAAACTATAACCTTTTTAAGTGATTTCTTATTCATAACACATCACCTATTCTATTAACATTATATCACAAAGAAAAAACATTAAAATGGGAAAAAGAAAAAAATGTAAAAAAAGAGCAAATTTATAAAACAATTTACTCTTAAATCAAATGTCGATTTTCTCTTTCTAAGTCCCGTTTCTTAATACTTTCTCGTTTATCAAATAATTTTTTACCTTTGCAAACTCCCACCAAGACTTTTACATGATTCTTTTTAAAATACATTTTCAAAGGAATCAAAGTGACACCATCTTGCGTGATCTTCTCTCGAAGTTTTCGAATCTCCTTTTTATGAAGTAATAAGCGTCTTGTCCTTCTTTCTTCATGATTAAATCGATTTCCTTCAAAATAAGGTGCTATGTACATATTTAAAAGCATCGCTTCTCCATTTTTAATAATTATAAAGCCATCCTTTAAATCCGCAGAACCTTTACGAATACTTTTAATCTCAGTTCCTACAAGTTCAATGCCAGCTTCAAGCTCTTCTAAAACAGAATAATCATAATATGCTTTTTTATTTCGAACTTCCATCTTGAGTCTCCATTACAATCTGAAAATCAACCATTGCCGTTTCCTTTGAAGCCGCAATACAACGAACCTTTACATGGTCTCCTACACGATATGTTCTCTTAGTACTATTACCAATTAAAGCCAAACTCTCTGGAACATATTGATAAAAATCACCCTTTAATGTTTGAACATGAACCAACCCCTCAATTAAATTCGAAAGCTCTACAAAGAAACCAAAATTTGTAACTGTGCTTATTATTCCTTCAAACTCTTCCCCAATATGACTTTCCATATATTCAGCCATTTTCATATCGTCTACATCACGTTCTGCTTGATCAGCAGCTCTCTCTCGTTCACTAGAATGTGCTGCCACTTCCACCAAATTTTGTTCCAAATAAGAAATCGTACTCATTGAAAAATCTTTTTCCACTAAGTATTTTTTTAATAAACGATGAACAACTAAATCAGGATATCTTCGAATCGGACTTGTAAAATGAGTATAAGCTTCACTTGCCAAACCAAAATGTCCAATATTATCCTTACTATATTCTGCCTTTCTCATACTTCGAAGAAGCAAACTAGATAATATTTTAAACTCAGGTTTTTCATCTAACTCATCCAATAACTTTTGCATAGATTTAGGAGTCAAATCAGTAACTTTTGTTTTAAGTTCATAACCTAAAAGCTTTACCAAATTTACAAAATCATCAATTTTCTCACTATTTGGCTTTCCATGAACACGATAAATAAACGGAAGCTCCATATGATAAATATGACTAGCAACTGTTTCATTCGCAATAATCATAAAAGATTCAATTAGTTTCTCTCCATCTTCTCTTTCATCAACAACAACATCAATTGCTTTGCCAAATTCATCTTGAACAATTCTTGCTTCATCCAAATCAAAATCCATATACCCACGTTCTACACTTCTCTTTTGTAGAATATGAGCAAGCTCATTCATTTTTTTCAAAGTATCCACAAAAGGTTCATAACCACTTTCCACACGATTACGCATCAAAATATCATTAACACATTCATATGTCATCTTTTTAGAACTTTTAATAAAACTTGGATGTATTTCATAGTGAACTACTTCTCCTTGAGGATTAATTGTCATTACACATGACATACTAAGCCGAATAACACCTTCATTTAAAGAACAAATACCATTAGATAACTTATGTGGAATCATAGGAATAACAGTATCTGCAAGATAACTTGAAGTCCCCCGTAAATAAGCAGCATCTCCAAGGGCAGTATTTTCTTTTACATAATGAGAAACATCAGCAATATGAACTCCTAAAACATAATTATTTCCATTCATTTCTAAACTAATAGCATCATCAATATCCTTTGTATGAGAACCATCAATCGTAAAAATAGTCTTATCAGTATAATCAACACGATCTTTCAAATAAATAGAATCAACTTCAGTTGGAACATTCTCTAATTCTTGTTCAACATCTTCCCCAAAATCTGGATCAATTTGATACTTATAAGCAATGCTTAAGATATCTACTCCTGGATCATCTTTATGTCCAAGAATTTTAACAACATCTCCAAAATATTTTTTCTTATCCACTTGTTTTGTCAAATGAACTAGAACTTTATGCCCTTCTACACAATTCTTTGTACTATTTTGGTTTAATAAAACAAGCAAATCTTTTTTCTCATCATCTAATTTTAACTGAAATTTTCCATGAACTAAAACAATCTCCCCTACCATATCATGAATTTCTCGTTTAATAACACGAATGATTTTTCCTTCACGCTTCACCCCACATCGCGTAACTTCAGAAAGAACAATATCATCATGAGTAGCTCCATTCATCATATCTGCAGGAATATACAAATCTTCTTCACGCTCTAAAAGAACAAACCCATATCCTTTTTTATTTAAAGATAATGTTCCAATCTTTAAACTAGGACAATTCTTAAGTAATATATACTTATCTTTCTTTGTTTTGAAAACAAGATATTCTTGCACTAATTCTTCCAATGCTTCATAACACTCACGATATTCATCACTTGTTTTTAAACCCAGTAAATCATTAATCTCCATTGCATCTTTTGCTTCATGAATTCCTTCTAGCAAACATAATATATCTTCCTTCATCATTTCACCCCACATTGTATGTACATATTTTTTCTCCATTAATATAACGAATAGTAATACTCTCTAAACCATTAATTTTTTGCTTAGTTAAAGGATTTACTTCATTTTCATCCAGTAACCCATTCTCAATTAATTTTCCTGTCTTAACAGTACATCCATTAGATTTACAAGTAGCTTTCAAATTTTTTATTTCTGGATCACTAAGATCAATATAAAGACAAGCAGCATCTTGTAACATATTTTGAAAATCACTGATATTCTCATCTTCTCTATGACTAAATACAGAAGTAAGATTATTAGCAATCACTACCCCAATTAATACCATAAGACCAATTGTGACAATCAATTCAATTAAAGTAAAACCATTCTTTCTTTTCATGACATACTCTCCATTACTATTATAACCTATTTTTTTAAAAATAGTTAAAAATACCAAATAGTTGACAGTTTGCCAAAAGAAAAGGCCCTTAAAAGGCCTTTAAAACTCATCGTACAAACAAAACAAAAGAGATAACAAAAAATAGTAATCCTAAAAACATAGTAAGACGACTAATAAATAACTCTAGTCCTCTTTCCTTCATTTTACCAAACAATGCTTCATTACCTCCAGTAATAATTTGCCCTGCATCGCTTGCCTTATTGCTTTGAAGCAAAACCACTGCGATCAAAATTACAGATACAATTAATAATATATTTTCTAACATACATTAGCCTCCTCAAAAATCTTCTATAATGTACCACAAAAATGTTTAAGATTCAATATTAGATATTGCTTGATCTATAATACGATAAATATCCTCTCTTCCTTTTTTTGTTAAAGATGAAAAAGGAATTAACAAATCTTGATCAGACAATTTCAAAGTATCTCGAATCAATTTATCTTGCTTTACTCTAGCATTTGTACTTACTTTATCATATTTTGTAGCTACTACAATAGTTCTAATATGATAATACTTCAAAAATTCATACATCAAAACATCATCTTCAGTTGGTTTATGACGATAATCGATTAGCAAGAAAACCTGAGATAAATTACCACGACTTTTCAAATACTCTTCAATCATCAGTCCCATTTTTCTAGATTGCTCTTTGCCTGTATTTGCATACCCATATCCAGGAACATCAATTAAATAAAAACTTTGATTAACCAAATAAAAATTTAATGTTTGTGTCTTCCCAGGTTTACTACTTGTATGAGCAAAATTCTTGCGCATAATAATAGTATTAATAAAACTACTCTTCCCAACATTACTACGCCCAACTAATAAAAACTCTGGTAAATTCTCATCAGGATATTGACTCTGACGAACTGCTATTTTTTTAAGCTCAACTGAATCTATTTTCATAAATACACCTCTTTAATCAAAGATACTAACAAATCCACTTATCTTCTTTTGTAATAAGGATAATAAAGACAATCTTAAAATATGATAAAGTATCAAAAAAACACCTAAAACTTCAGCATAAGTTAATTGTTCAAAAGGATTAAGAAAAACCAAAATACTAATTACAATAGATAAAATAGAAAAAATCAAGAATAGAAAAAATGTCTGATCATGAAGACGAAAAATAGAAAAAGACAATAAGAAATGTTCAATACTTCCAAGTAAAACATAAATGCCAAATACAATAAAATAAAAATCCATTTGACTAAGCTTCAGACAAAAAGGCACAATACCTAAAATAATAAACATAAACATAGGAATGACACAAAACCGAAAAATAGAAAAATTACGTCTTTTAGTAAAAAAGTAACCATGAATTAATGCATTGAGCAAAAAGAATATCCCCATAATAACTCCACAACTCTTAAGAGAAAAGGAAAATATTGAAAACATGATACCACACAATAAAAAAAGAATAGAAAAATACGTAAAGAAATCCAAATACTTTTGAAATTCCTGCTCTCGATCCGTTAACAATCGTTTTGTTCGTCGGTGAAACAAACGATTACAAAACTCTTTAAAACTATTTTTATTTTGATGAATCTCAGAATACATAAAAATCCCGTCCTTAAATTGTTAATATTATATCATTCTTAAAGTCACTTTGCAAAAAAAAATTATATTGAAAAAAAAGAAAAATATGATATAATAATATCTTCAAAAAAGGGGGATTTATCGATGAAGTTAAAAGAATTAACAATCCAGGAATTTGAGGACTTCACCAAAAAAAGTCCATTATGTAGTCATTATCAAACTTCTAATTATGCTATTTTTATGAGCGAAAATGGTTATGAATATGATTTAATAGGAATGGAAGATGAATATGGAAATTTAAAAGCGGCCTCATTAATACTATTTAAAAAAATTAGCTTAAAATTAAAATATGGATATGCACCCAAAGGATTTATTCTCGATTACTTTAATCAAGATACATTAAAAGAATTTACAAATTTAATAAAGGAATACTATTATAAAAAAAATATTATCTTCATAAAAATCAATCCTGAAATTGCCATTGCAGAAGTAGATCCCAAAAGCTATGCAAAAACATATAATTGGAACACTGAAATTAGAAACTACTTAGAAGATAATGGATACCTAAAATTAAAAGAGAATTTATATTTTGAATCAAAACAACCAAGATTTAATGGCATAATTAATTTAAAAAAAGCTTCACTAAATCACTATGATAAAAATACCAGAACCAAAATCAGAAGAGCAATACAAAAAGGATTAGAAATTGAAACTGCTGAAAGAAGTGGTATTGACATTTTAAATAACTTTATTAAAAAGAAAAGAGAAAAAAATGAATTTTATTATAAAGACTATTACAACATATTTCATAAAAATGGTATGATTGATCTCTTTTTAATAAGCATTAATACCAAAGAATACCTTTTAAATGCAAAAGACGCTTATGAAAAAGAATTGGAAAGAAATACCAAATTAAATCACAATTTAATTCAAAACAATACTCCCAAAAACATTAATCTAAAAATGAATTCTGATCGCAAGTTATTATCCTATAAAAATGATGTATTAGAAGCCACAGAAAGAAACAGCTTACACGAAAAAATTTATATTGCTGGTGCTTTAGTAATTAAGTATCAAAATCGTATCCAAATATTAATTAGTGGTTACGATAAAAAATATAAAAGATTTAATCCTAACCATTTTCTTCATCATAAGATTATTGAATACTACAAAGATTCTTACTCTTATTTAGACTTAAACGGAATGACAGGAGACTTCACCAAAGAAAATCCTTACTATGGATTAAATAAATTCAAACTAGGATTCAAACCCAATATTTATGAATTTATTGGAGAATATGATCTCATTATTAATGAAAAAAAATATAAGAAATTATTAGCAGATGGCACCTTAGCCAAAATATTTAATAAAAAACAAAAAAATAATCTATCAAAACAGAAGTAGATTATTTTTTTAAATTAATGTTTTAATCAAAACTTAATATTTTTCCTGTATCATACATCACATCATTGATTTTAAAATAAACAGCATAATTTCCATCTAACTTTAAATGTAACGAAGATGGCGTAGGTTCATTCATTTTTTTATAATGCATCAAATAAGTATTATAGTCTTCAGACACAAAATAAAGATCAACCACATCAAGACCATCAAAACCAACATTCATAGTAAGTGTATGAGTTGTTAATTCAAACTCGTAAGGATTATCGATAGCTTCATCAAATTCCTCAAAAAGATCTTTTGTTTTAATTTTTTCTAAATTAAAATTTGAATTATTATTTACTAATTGATAATCAAAATCCAAATAATTAGCAGTTACATCCTCATACATTCGATGTTTATAAGCTCTATAAATACCACCATTATAAATAGCATTAAATATCTCCTCATCCTTATCATTTAATTCAATAATCCTACCATAAGTAGAAGCAAGATTATCATAAATTTTCAAATTTGGTTTAAATGCAAAAGGATAAAAAGTCCACCCAAAATTAATTAATTTAGAATGATCCTCCAATGTATAAAAACTTCCAAGTTCATAACTAAAATATTGTTGATTAGCATCATAATTCCATATTGTTGAAATATTTTTACCATCAATTTTATAAATTGTTGCTGAAGAATAATTATCTTTAAAACTCATAATATCATAAGAAGTAGAATGAACCATATCAAAATCATTATTAAATACACTCAAATAACCATCAGAAGTCAAAGAAACCGTATGTTGTCCTTTGGGAAGTCTAGAACCATCAGTAATATGTAATATATATTTTTGAAAAGCTTCCGAATAAAAAGAAGCATCACCAAAAATCCAATTAATTTCTTTTGTATCAAAATTTAAACTAATAATACTACTAATTCCTCGTAAAGACAAAATCATATTCTTACTATTTTCATCATAATAAATCGAATTAACTTGAATAACTTTTCCTAATAATTCATTTGCAAAATCTTGATCTACTTTAGAAAACAAATCATATACATCAAAAGAATTTAAAATTTTTCCATTTTCTAAATTAACTTGATAAATGTATGAAGCGTTGTAAGAAGGCCCATCCCCATTATATCCACCTGCAACGATAACAGTATTATCACTAAGAGAAATCAGCTCATGATGATAACCATTTTCCATAGAATACTCTTTATGGATTTTACCAAAATAATCTATTTCATAAAATCCATCATAACAATCTAAAAGCCCACTTGAAAAATCGTTACTTAAATACATGTGCCCATTATCCAAAAACTCAATATCCAAAGAATATCTCTCTTTTAATCTCCAAACAACATTTCCTTCTCCATCATATGCTGAAGCCCCTTTATCATTAGGAGTAGATAAAAAATATAAATCATTATTTAAAGTTGCCTTCGGATTACTCTTTTCAACACTTAAATTACTAATCTTAACGTCAGTTCGATCAATCATTATTTCTTTTTCTTGATCGTCCATTTTTAAAACTACTCTATTATTCATTCCAACTTTTAAACCATAAATTGGAATGGAATGAATTTTTGATGACTCCATAGTTGTAGCCTTAACTCCATTAATAGAAACCTGAATAGAAGCTTCATTGGGAGTTTGAAAAATAATCAAAGCAGTCAAAGGAGAAATCCCATATGGATCAACAATTAAATATGGATTATCAAAAGTATAAGATCCATCATTTAATATCTCTTTAATCGTATCTGATATTTTAGCTTGCTCGGATAAAACATCACTGATAGCAGGAATACTTTCTTTGTCATTAAAATATTTTCGAATCTGTTCTTTTTCTTTATTGTTAAGATACAAAAAACCCAAAAGAAGTCCAAACAACAAAACACTAAATATAATTATTAAATACACTTTTACATTTTTCATTTCTTCTTCTCACACTTCCTACTCTTTTCGATAATATAAGGTTTTTCCTTAGTACCATTTCCACCTTGTAAAATTATCTTTTTACTGAAAGGAACCGTCAAAGATGATTTACGCCATTCATGATCTTTTCCCATTGGTTCATACAAAACTTGAGCTACTGCTGGAACAAAAGTTAATGTATCGTCTTGTACAGAAATCGCCATAATCGTATCTCGTTCTTCATTACAAATATGATGCCAAGGAGTATCATTATGATCAGCTCCTTCATAAGTTGCCTTTTCTGTATCAATATAACAATAAGGATAAACAGTAGATAATAATGTTTGAAAAGAAGAGATATCTTTCATATAACTTTTATTACGAATAGCAGCATATTCTTCAAAATCTAAAAGTCCATAGCGCCATTTCATCGAAACTTTATCATTTTGTACTTTAGCGCTTCCAACATCGAGGCTTTCCACTTGCCAATCAGATTCCTTATTTACTATACTAAAGAAATTGTAATTTTCCTGATTTAAACAATTGGTATAATCATTAAGTCCTTGATAATCTTTAGTATATCCAAGACCATAACGCTGAGCATCACCCTCAAAATACCACCGTAAGGTAAATCCACCACTATGTTCTGATTGATATAAGTCACCATATTTTCCATAACCATATATTCCACTTCGGTCTGTATTATATACATTCTTTTGAACACAATCTCCTGAATCACAACATGTACCAGTAATAAGCGAACCTGTCCACGGATCGGTTTCATTCAAATCTAATCCAAATACTGACCCTGCTACTTGACGATATAAAACAAAAATTCGCCCAGAATATTTAATATAAACTCCATCATTACAATAATTATTATTCTCATCTGGAACGCATTTATAAGCTGCATCCTCCATATCAAATACAGCTTTAAATGTTGCCTTAGCTGTACCAGTCAAACCAGATTTATTAGTAGTTGTAAGACGAACATCATATTCTGAATTCACATTCAGATTTTCTAATAAAAACTTCTTATTGGAATCCTTCACTTCAACATACTGATTTTTATCCTTTAAAGAAATTTCTATTTGATAGCTATACATTCCACTTTCAGCATCACTTGCACTATAACTATCAACAACATAATCATGATCCTCTTTTAGTACACTAATAGAAACATTTTTAGGTGCAGTATTGTCAAATAAATAAGCATTAGAGCACTTTTTGGCACTTTGATTTCCTGCATTATCTATTCCAATAGCACAAATTTTCTGAGCAGCTTTCTTTGCATCTTTATAATGAAGTACAACTGCTCCATTTGCATCCAACTTCATTGTAGCATTCGGATCACATGATTCATTCGTTGTAATACAATAGCGAACAACACTTGGGCCACTTTCTTCATCAATTACCCGAACTCTCAAAGCGAGTCTATTATAATAAGAATACCCTTTTGATTGTTCAGCTATTTCAAAATCTGTCAACACAGGAGGGTTTTTGTCCGTTTTAACAACCGTTATTTTAGCGTTATCTCCAACATTTCCAACATTATCCATAACGCAAGCATAATAAACACCCTCACTTAACGAAGAATCAAAAGATAAATTTCCATTTAAAGCATTATAATCAAATTTATTAGTACTACAACTAGCATTAGAAGATGAAACATAATATCCATAAACTCCAGATCCATCAAAATCAGAAGTTGTAATATGAACATCTTTATTTTCTTGCGTCCACTCATCAAAACGATCAACAGATATTTCATCCTGATAAATAATTGGATTCTGGCGATCAATTTTCACTTGAGTATAAGCTTTATAAATAAATGTCCTTCCTTCATAAACAATTTTCATCGTAACTTCATATCGTGTATTCATAAATTGTGCTGCTCTGACATTATATTGATTTTTTGTACTAAAATCATTATGAATAGCTATTGTTTCAACAACACTATTTCCTTTCCACTCAATTGATTCAATAGAATTTTGATATTTATTCTTATCTTCATTATTCTTAAACTGCACTTGTAAAATATTATCATTTCTCGTCCATGTATCCTCAGATACAATGCTATGAGTATTCAGATCCATTTTTATGACTTCAATAATGCTTGTTTGCTTTTCTAATTCCTCATAATTACAATAACGTTCTTCGGTTAAAACAGCTGTATATTGGTTATTAAAATAATCAATCCGTATGGTATAACAAAGCATCGATGTATCATCAACGGGATTATCATAATCGCCATTTTCATTATCAGCTTCCATATACCCTTCTTCAATTAAATGTGCAATATTAGTTACAGTTCGTCCAGTATCACTTGCCCAAGCTTCAGCCTTTGATAAAGCATATGAAACTTTATTTTCATAACTTCGCTGCTTTACATTTCGCGTAATTAACATATAAGTTGGTATTCCAATACCAAAAAGCAAAGCAAGAATAGCAATCACAACCAGCATCTCAACTAACGTAAATCCCTTTTGTTTTGTCATATTCTAATCACTCTCTATTTAAACCAAATTATAACACAAAAAAAGAAAAAAACTCAAAAAATAACTTAAATGAAATAATTACTCATTATTTAAACACTAAAAAACACACAAGCTTTTAACTCTCATGTGTTTTTTCAACTAATCAAAAACTAAAACTTGCCCCGTATCATATAATTCCCCATTAATTTTTAAATACGCAGCATATTTACCATGCAACTTCCATCGTATAACAGCAGGTAAAACTTCACCCTCCTCTTTATAATGCAAAACATAAGTATCGCGATTTTCAGATACAAAATAAAGATCTACAATGTCATCTCTATCAAACATCACATCCATAACAACCGTATTATCTGTAATTTGAAAACTAAAAGGATTAGGTAATGATTGATCCAATTCATCATATATTTTATTTGTCTTCACTTTATCTAAATCTAACGCTTTTGTATTATTAATAAGTTTAAAATCAAAATCCATATAATTTGCAGTAACATCTTCATACATACGATGCTTATATGTGCGATAAACACCATAAGGTGAAACTGCATTAAAAATTATATTATCTTGATCATCCAACTCTATAATCCTAGCATAAGTATTTTGGATATTATAAATACTTTGTCCAGAAACAAATGCCTCTGGAAGAAAAGTCCAACCAAAATTTATTAGTTTTGATTGATTTTCATAATAATTAAAACTTCCTAGCTCATAAGTGAAATATTGTTGATCTGCATCATAATTCCAATATGTTGAAATATTATTACCATCAATTTTATAAATTGTTGCTGAAGAATAATTATCTTTAAAATCCATTATATCTTCAGAATCAGTATTAACCATATCAAAATCATTATTAAAAATACTTAAATAACCTTCTTTGGTTAAAGTTGCAGTATGTTGTCCTTTTGGATATCTAGAATTGTCTGTAACTTGTAATAAGTATTTTTGAAAAGGTTGCGAATAGAAAGATGGATCAGCAAAAATCCAATTCAATTTTTTGGAATCAAAATTAACACTTAAAACTGTATTAATACCACGTAAAGACAAAACCATCTCTTTTGACTTTTCATCATAATAAACTGAATTTACTTGAATATTTTTATCAAGTAAATTATCAGCAAATTCTTCATCTATGTCTTTAAAAAGATCATATAATTCCAAGGAATTTAAAATCTCCCCAGACTCAACATTAATCTGATAAATAAACGATCCAACAAAAGCTTTTGTATTACTATCGCTACCACCAATAACAATCACTGAACCATCTTCTAAAGAAATCAAGTCATGATGATATCCATTAGCTAAAGAATAATTTTTATAAATTTTTCCAAAATAATCAACTTCATAAAAACCATCATAGCTTTCCATAACACCACTAGCAGCACCATTACTTAAATACATATGTCCATTTTTTAAAAATTCTATATCTAAAGAAGCATTTCCATTCAAACGCCAAACAATATTTCCATTACCATCATATGCTGAAGTACCATTCCCAAGTGAAATAGATAAAAAATATAACTCGTCAGCAATAGAAACATTTGGATTCACTTGTTCTACATCAAGATTTGGCAAAATGACATCACTACGATCAATCATAACATCCTTTGTTTGTTGATTCATTGATAACGTAACTTTATTCATCACTCCAGCCCGTAATCCATAAATCGGAATGGAATGAATCTTAGAAGCCTCCATTTTTGTTACTTTAACATCATTAATAGAAACTTCTATAGCAACATCATCAGATGTTTGAAAAATAATTAATGCTGTAAGTGGTGAAACTCCATAAGGATCAACTAAAAGATATGGATTATCAAACGTATAAGAATCTTGATTTAAAATTTTTTTTATCTCCTCTGCTTTATCAAGTTGTAAAGTTATTTCATCTCGAATTGCTACAGTAGTATCCTTATCTTGAAAATATTTAGAAATATATTCCTTCTCCTCTTTTAATTTAAAACCATACCAACATGATAAAATGATCAAAATTAAAATCAAAAGAACAACCAAAACTATCCCTATTTTCTTTTTGGATTTCATAAGCACCTCTATTCTATAGTATACGGATCATCTTTTGTTCCACTACCACCCGTAATCCTCAACTCAATTTTAAATGGAACAGTTAATGCCGCAGTTCTACTTGTTGTATTATCATATAAGACTTGTGCAACCGCTGGAACAAAAGTTAATATATCACCCTGTGCAAATATTCCCATAATGGTATCTGGTTCAGTATTACAAAGATGATGCCAAGGACCATCATTATGATCATATGGATTCTCATAAATTGCCTTATCAGTAATATAACAATGTGGATAAATGGTTGATAATAAAGTTCCTATACCTTTCATATAAGACTTATTTCGAATCCCTTTATATTCATTAAAATCTAACAACCCATAACGTGCAGAAATAGTAGCAGGGTTTAGCTTAGAAAACTTGGCATTTTTAATATTTAGGGATGTAATTTGCCAATCAACATAGCCATTTTTATCTGGAGAATTTTCAATCTTCCCAAAAGTATAAGTCTCTAAATTTAAATAACTACCTGGCTTATTAAAATTATTATAATATCTTGTTGTTAAAGTTGACTCCCCAGAATAAATCTTATCATCTCTCCACTGTTTATAACTACCATCTCCATAAATACCACTAAACTGACGAAGCGCTGTAGTATAAACATGAGGTGCTGTACAAGTTCCACTATCGCAACAAGTTCCTGTAATAATCGACCCCTTCATATTCGCATCCACATTAACACCAAAAACGGATTTTGTTGTCTTACGATACAATGCAAACAGATAACCACTATACCTTACATAAATACCTTTATCACAATAACCTTTTTGAATATCACAATAATAAGCAGCA
>CAJUGF010000024.1:15249-23355 GCA_910585915.1 uncultured Bacilli bacterium
AGCATCATCAAGAGTAAATAACGCATCAAAGCTGATTTCTTTAGAAGCAATTAAACCAGACTTATTAGTAACTTGCAATTTAACATAATACTTCTCATTAGCTTTCAAATTACTTAATACATCTGATCCCTTCATATCTGAAGTCTTATTAGTATTTATAAGATTATAATTAATAGTCTTATTGTTTTTCTGTCCAATATAAAGTTGATATTGATAAAGCCCACTTTCTGCATCATTAGCTCCATAATTAACACTATATTCATGATTTTCCTTAGAAGTAGTCAATTTATTTATCGAAGGTGATGTATTATCAAAAAGATAACCATCAGTACATTTAATCGGACTTTGATTTCCAGCATTATCAATTCCAATAGCACAAACTTTTTGACTCCTTTGATTTGCTGTTGTATAAGATACTTTAGCCATTCCATTTTGAGGATTTATCTTTAAAGTACTATTAGGATCACAAGAACTACCTGTCGTAATACAATAACGAATTGCATTTGGTCCACTCTCTTCATCATGTACTAACACATTAATAGCAAGAGAACGATACCAATTCTCAACTCCCATTTTTGAAGATGAATCAATCTGAAAATCAATAGTTGGAGGAGTAGAATCAAGCTTAACAATATTAATTACAGTAGAATCACTAATATTACCCACATTATCCATAACGCAAATATAGTGTTTCCCTTCATTCAAATCCAAATCAAAAGCTAAAGAAGACGTCGTTTTATAATCAGATTTATTTGAACTACAAGAATTATTATTACTATTCAAATAATACCCATAAACTCCTGAACCATCAAAATCAGAAGATATAACATGCACCTTTTTAGCATTATCAGTCCATTTATCAAAATCTTCAATAGCCACTTCATCACGATAAATAATTGGATTTTGACGATCTATTTTAACCTGGGTATAAGCTTTATAAATATATGTCCTACCTTCATGAACAATTGTCATAGTAGCTTCATATTTAGTATTCATAATCTGTGCTGCTCTGACATTATATTGATTTTTTGTACTAAAATCATTATGAATTAAAACAGTATCTACATTGCTATTTCCTTTCCATTCAATAGATTGAATAGAATTTTGATACAAATTCAAATCTGAATCTTTTTTGAATTTCACTTGTAATACATTATCAGAACGAGACCAACTATCTTCTGGAATAACATTACCAGCATCATCCATTTTAACAATTTCTATAATACTAGTTTGTTTCTCTAACTCATCATAGTTACAATACCGCTCATCAGTTAAAGTTCCAGTATATTGATTATTTAAATAATCAATACGAATGGTATAACAAAGCATCGATGTATCATCAACTGGGTTATCATAATCTCCATTTTCATTATCAGCTTCCATATATCCTTCTTCAATTAAATGTTTAATATTTACTACAGTTCGTCCAGTATCACTCGCCCACGCCTCTGCTTTTGATAAAGCATATGACACCTTATTTTCATAGCTACGTTGTTTCACATTTCGTGTAACCAACATATAAGTTGGCACTCCTATGCCAAAAAGCAATGCAATAATAGCAATTACCACAAGCATTTCAACTAGTGTAAAGCCCTTTTGTTTTTTCATATGTACACACCCTCTACTTTAATAAGTATAACACTTAAAAGGCCAAAAAAAAAGACCTCAGAAAAAGGTCATTTTTTATTATTCAATAACTTCAGCAACTACTCCGGCACCAACAGTACGTCCACCCTCACGGATAGAGAACTTAGTTCCGTTTTCAATAGCAACTGGAGCAATTAATTCTACAGTCATATCAATATTGTCACCAGGCATTACCATTTCTACTCCACTTGGAAGTTCAATAACACCAGTAACATCAGTAGTACGGAAATAGAATTGTGGTCTGTAATTTGAGAAGAATGGAGTATGACGTCCGCCTTCTTCTTTTGTTAAGACATAAACACTTGCTTTGAATTTTGTATGAGGATGAACACTTCCTGGTTTAGAAAGTACTTGACCTCTTTCAACTTCATCACGAGTAATACCACGAAGAAGTGCACCAGCATTGTCTCCTGCTTGAGCAAAATCCAATGATTTTCTAAACATTTCAATACCTGTAACAACAGTCTTCTTAGTTTCTTTAAGACCAACGATTTCTACTTCGTCATTTAAATTTAATTGTCCACGTTCAACACGTCCTGTAACAACAGTACCACGTCCTGAGATAGTGAAAACATCTTCAATACTCATTAAGAATGGTTTATCTGTATCACGAACTGGAGATGGAATATAATCATCAACTGCAGCCATTAAATCACGAATAGATTGAGCAGCAGTCTCATCACCTTCAAGAGCTTTAAGTGCACTACCACGAATGATAGGACATTCACTATCAAAGTCATATTCTCCTAATAATTCACGAATTTCCATTTCTACTAAGTCTAGTAATTCTGGATCATCAACTTGGTCACATTTATTCATGTAGACAACAATCTTAGGTACTCCTACTTGACGAGATAATAAGATATGTTCTCTAGTTTGAGGCATAGGACCATCTGATGCAGATACTACAAGAATAGCTCCATCCATTTGAGCAGCACCAGTAATCATGTTCTTAACATAGTCAGCATGTCCTGGGCAGTCTACGTGAGCATAATGACGTTTTTCAGTTTCATACTCAACGTGAGCAGTATTAATTGTAATACCTCTTTCTCTTTCTTCAGGTGCTTTATCGATATCAGCATAATCAATAAATTTACCAAAATATTTTGTAATAGCAGCAGTTAAAGTTGTTTTACCATGGTCAACATGTCCAATAGTACCAATATTAACGTGCTCTTTTGAACGATCAAATTTTTCTTTTGCCATTTGATTTTTTCTCCTTTCATTTACTATAATATTTTATCTAATGCTTGAAGATTATTCAAGTATTATTTTTAGTTAACGCTGTTTTTCTTAATGATATCTTCAGCGATTGATTTTGGAACTTCTTCATAATGATCTAGTTCCATTACAAAGTTTCCACGACCTTGTGTATTAGAACGCAAACTAGTTGCATATCCAAACATTTCTGCAAGTGGAACCATTGCTGTAATTTGAAGAGCATTACCACGTGACTCTTGTCCAAGAGGACGACCACGACGGCTTGTTAAATCTCCCATTACATTACCCATATATTCATCTGGAACAGTAACGGATACTTTCATAACTGGTTCCAAAAGAACTGGTTTACATTTATTCTTAGCTTCTTTTAAAGCCATACTTGCAGCAATTTTAAATGCCATTTCACTAGAGTCTACATCATGGTAACTTCCATCATAAAGTGTAGCTTTAACATCAACCATAGGGTATCCTGCTAAAATTCCTCCAGCCATAGCTTCTTGTAGACCCTTATCAGTTACTGGAATATATTCACGAGGAACAACTCCACCAACAATAGCATCCACAAACTCATATCCTTTTTCAGGATTTGGTTCAAACTTAATCCAAACATGTCCATATTGTCCACGGCCACCACTTTGTTTAATATACTTACCTTCACATTCTCCAAGTTGTGTAATTGTTTCACGATAAGCAACTTGAGGGCGGCCCATATTAGCTTCAACATTAAATTCACGTTTCATACGATCTACAATAATGTCTAAGTGAAGTTCACCCATACCACTAATAATTGTTTGACCTGTTTCACGATCAGTTTTATATTTGAAAGTTGGATCTTCCTCAGCAAGTTTTTGAAGTGCCAATGCCATCTTATCTTGGTCACCCTTACTTTTAGGTTCCACAGCTAAGTCAATAACTGGAAGTGGGAATTCCATACCTTTCATAACACATGGATTTTTTTCATCACATAATGTATCAGCAGTCGTTGTATTCTTAAGACCTACTGCAGCAGCAATTTCTCCACAATATACTTCTGTAATTTCCTTACGAGTATTTGCATGCATTTGTAAAATACGTCCAATTCTTTCCTTTTCACCCTTAGTACTATTTAGTACATAACTTCCACTTGTAAGTTTTCCAGAGTAAACACGGAAGAATGCCAAACGTCCTACAAATGGATCAGTTGCAATTTTAAATGCAAGTGCAGTAAATGGTTCAGAATCACTTGGATGACGTAAAATATCTTCACCAGTTTTCGGATTAAAGCATTCAATTGCTTCTACATCTGTTGGAGCAGGCATATAATCAACAACTGCATCAAGTAATAACTTAACACCTTTATTTCCAAGTGCTGTTCCACACATTACTGGGAAGAATTCAACACTAAGAGTACCTTTTCGAATAGCAGATTTAATCTCTTCTACACTTAACTCTTCACCATTTAAATATTTTTCCATTAAAGCATCATCGAATTCAACAACAGTTTCGATTAACTCTTCACGTTTTTTCTTTGCAGTTTCTAAAAGATCTGCAGGAATTTCAATTTCAGTTGCATTTTCCTCTGCATCACCATCATAGTGATAAGCTTTCATGGTAACTAAATCAATGATTCCATCAAATTCACTTTCACGTCCAATTGGCCATTCAATAGGTTTTGCATTAACTCCTAAACGATCTTTAATAGTTTTTAAACTATATTCAAAATCTGCTCCCATTTTGTCCATTTTATTAGCAAAAATAATTCTTGGAACTTTAAATTCTGTAGCTTGTCTCCAAACAGTTTCTGTTTGAGGTTCAACTCCAGCTTGTGCATCGATAAGTGCTACTGCACCATCAAGTACACGAAGACTTCTTGATACCTCTACCGTAAAGTCTACGTGGCCTGGAGTATCAATAATATTATAACGGTATCCATTCCAATGTGCAGTAGTTGCTGCACTAGTAATTGTGATACCTCTTTCTTTTTCTTGTTCCATCCAGTCCATTTGAGAAGCTCCATCATGAGTTTCTCCAATTTTATGAATCTTACCAGTATGATACAAAATACGTTCTGTAGTTGTAGTCTTACCAGCATCGATATGGGCCATAATACCTATATTACGAACCTTATCAATTGTAACATCTCTAGCCATAAATGATCCTCCTACCATCTATAGTGAGCAAATGCTTTATTTGCTTCAGCCATCTTGTGAGTATCTTCACGTTTTTTAACAGCGCCACCTGTACCATTTGCAGCATCCATAAGTTCATTTGCTAAATTAATAGCCATTCCCTTACCATTTCTTAATTTTGCATAATTAACAATCCAACGTAAAGCTAACGCTTGACTTCTATCATCATTAACTTCAATTGGAACTTGATAATTACTTCCACCTACACGACGAGATTTAACTTCAAGTGCAGGACGAACATTTTCTAAAGCTTTATTATAAACATCAATTGGCTCTTCACCAGTTTTCTCTTTAATAATATCAAATGCTTCATATAAAATTCTTTGAGCAGTTCCTTTTTTACCATCAAGCATAATTTGGTTAACTAATTTAGTAACAACTTTTGAATTATACACTGGATCTGGCAAAACATCTCTTTTAATTGCTCTTCTCTTACGCATAACTAATTCCTCCTATCTATTTCTTACTTTTTAGGTCTTTTTGTACCATACTTACTACGTCCTTGAGCACGATTTTGAACTCCTTGAGTATCAAGAGTACCACGAATTACATGATAACGAACTCCGATTAAGTCTTTAACACGTCCTCCACGAACTAAAACAACACTATGTTCTTGTAAATTATGTCCTTCACCTGGAATATAGCAATCCACTTCTTTTCCATTGGAAAGTCTAACACGAGCATATTTACGAAGTGCTGAGTTTGGTTTCTTTGGAGTTTTTGTTCCAACACGAGTACAAACCCCACGTTTTTGTGGACTATTTTGTTCTGTTTGTTTTCTCTCAATTGTATTAAATCCCACATTCAAAACTGGGCTTTTACTCTTACGAGTTTTCTTTCCTCTTCCTTTTCTAACAAGTTGATTAATTGTAGTCATATTATCCTCCTCTCAATTAACACACACCCTGGCGTATCACAATTTTCATTTAATTAGGTTTCACCGAAGCAAAACCCAAACTTAAATTAAACATAATATACCACCTAATTCCCAAAAAAGTCAATAAAAAACATTGGTATATATTAAAAATATGTAAAACAAAAATACTTCATACTAAAAATTTAAAAAATTAAATAAAAAAGAATTACTTTTCATAATTCTTAGTAGTGTATTTAGGACATTTAACAAATCCTTTATAATGATAAACAAAGCCATCATGGCTAACAACCACATACCCATCACAAACATCATCATCTTTTTTTAATTCTTCTAAATAATCGTTACTCTTTAAATCATCCAAAGTTATACGCAATGATTGGTTCTCCTCAGGATACAAAAATTTAGCTTCCACATACTTTTCAGCAAAATTCACTAATTTATTCTCCATCTCCTTATAATCCTTAGATTTATTTTTATAAAGAAAACCAATCGCTGTAAGACCTGTAACCAATAAAACCAGTACAATACCCCAAATTACACTAATACGATGCATTTGTTTTAAATTCATAAACTACTCCTCATAACCCTCGGTTTCATATTTAGCACAACTAATATACACAAAAGGTTCACCATCTCTAAATTCTACATAACCTGTACAATCATCACTTTCATTACTAGCTCTCAAATCTTTAGAAGATAAAAATCCACGCCGCTTTAACCGATCCGTTGAAATTTTACCATCCTGAGATGAATACTCATTGTAATAATCAAGCCCAGCATTTAAAACAAGTTCCTCAATTTTTTCATAAGAATGCCCTATAACTTCAGTCTTTTTATTTGATGTACTTTTATTATTTTTATCTTCTAAGCCATGATATAATCGCATAATATTAAAAATTGCCACCAACAAAAAAGCAAGAAGAATAGAACTTAGAAGAATCATCTCTTTCATACTCCAGCCATGTTTGTTAAGTTCCATTTTCTCACCCACCTAAATAATAATTTTAATTTGCACTTTGTCTTTCTTCTATGAAGAATGGTCCAAACTCAATTGCATTAAATTCTCGATGATAACGATATACCTTATATCCAAGACCTGTACAAACAGAAGTATATAAAGTATTATCTTTTTCACTAGATGATAACTGTTCAAATTCATCTTTAGACATAGTTTTCGTAAGCTCTCCATTTGTATTATAAATGTGAACAACTTCCTTTAAACAAAAACTAGAATCTTTAAGATTTCGAGCATTAAAATAATCAATTACAACAATACCAACCCATGCCACAATTAACACAAGAAAAACTATTTTTAAAACTAATACAACCTTCCCTTTCATGCTTACCTCCAATACTTATATAAGTATAACCAAAAAAAAGGCTTTTCGCAAGAGACCTTTGATAATTGTTATAACAAAAATTAAAATCTAAAGATTATTTTACATTTCATTTAAATGATAAGGATTCTGAGCAGAACCTTGCCCAGAATCAACTTTTATATTTGATTTTAAATAAATTGTTGGATAAATTTGTCCACGTATTGATGCCGCAAGCTGCCCAACATTCTTATTTACCCATAAAATATCACAGCGATTTCCAGTAGACAATGGACTAATAACATGCATAAAATCTTCAATATAAAGCCAATTATTATTATAACAATCTCCATCACCACGTTGATGCCAAGTACTCATACTTGTACTTAAACATTGCTCACGTGAATATGTGTTTCCACCTATCGTAGCATATCCATAGTCACTTGCATAAATAAGTCCTACACTACCCTTCCAAGTTGTATTTCTCGTAATAGTGTCTGTACAATACTCCCCATTCTCACAAGTAGTAGTATTACCTAAATTAATACCTCTTTCTTCAATATATAATTTTGCTGGTGAATTCCGATAAAAAACGGCACCAGTATTCCAAGTAATAACATCTATCAGACCTTTTGAAGCATCAGTTAAACCATTATTAGTAAAATCACAAGCAGCACTTTCATTATTTGGCCCTGTATAACATGTTCCACTGGTTCGTTTATAATACACACCATTTAATAATGCTCTTATTTTTGATTTGCTCCATTCATTTACCCCATTACCAGCATTCACATTAGAATCACTACTATCCCAAACATAACTTCCAATACTCTCACTACGAATTAATTTCAAACGTTTTCCTTCTGGGGTATTTACT
>CAJUGF010000025.1 GCA_910585915.1 uncultured Bacilli bacterium
AAAGATTACTGGAGCAACAGTGAATTTAAATAGTGGGGTTACAGTACAAAATGCATTAAGTACTCATGATGGTTCTGCAGGTGTTGAAGTTTATTCTTCGTCAACTCTAAATATTAATGGGGCAACAATTACAGGAAATAAAGGAAATAATAAAGGTGGTGGTGTTTCGGTTGTTTCTTCTACTTTGAATTTAAATAGTGGTACAATTTCTAATAATTATTTAACTAATACTAATGATTCACATGGTGGCGGAGTTTTTGTTTGGGAAGGAGTTATTAATGTTAAAGGTGGAACCATTTCTGGAAATAGTGCTTATACTGGTGGTGGAGTTTGGGTAGATTGTAATACTTCTAGTAGTACCTTTACTATGAGTGCTGGCAATATTATTTCTAACACTGCTATTTCTGGTGGAGGGGGAGTTTATTTAAGATCTAATACTAATAATGTTAAAACTAATGCTACGATGTCAGGTGGAACCATTTCTGATAATAAAACAACTGGGACTAATGCTGGAGGTGGAGGACTTTTCCTTACACGTTCAAACCTTACTATTATTTCAGGAAATATTAAAAACAATACTTCTAAAACGAGTGGTGGAATTCATGTGGGAGGAATGAGTAGATTAGAAATACAAAATGTGTTAATTGAGGGTAATATTTCTCAACAGTTTGGGGGTGGAATTGGTGCTTATGATAATTCAACTTTAATAATTTCTGGTGGTATTATTCGCAACAATACTGCTACTACTACTGGAGGTGGTCTTGATATCGCTAATATTACTTTTATGCTGTCTGGTGGTACAATAACAGGAAATAAATGTAATACATCGAATTGTGTTGGTGGACTTAAAGTAGCTGGTAATAATAATGCATCACTTTCAGATTCTGCTAATGTTACAGGTAATACTCCTAGCAATAGTAATACACCTGCTTATCCATAGAAAAATGATACATAAGTGCTTTTATGAGATTATGTGAGATCCAAAAGATATTAGACGCAAAAATCTAGTGTCTTTTTTCTTTTCTTGTTATAATGTTTTCAGGTGATTTTATATGAATAAAATTGATATCCAAATATTAGAGAATATGCGAAAAAAGGATTTAAGTCAGTTTGCAACACCTGATGAAAAAGCAATTCGTTTTTATGAAGAAAAAGAAGATATTCGTCCTCCTTTTTTTCGAGATATTGATCGTATTATTTATTCTTCTTCTTATACAAGATATATGGATAAAACACAAGTTTTTTCTTATAGGGATAATGATCATATCAGTAAGAGAATGGTTCATGTTCAGCTTGTTAGCAAAATTGCTAGAACGATTGGAAGAGCACTAGGTTTGAACGAAGATTTGATTGAAGCTGCAGCTCTTGGACATGATCTTGGGCATGTTCCTTTTGGGCACTTGGGAGAATCTTTGTTAAATGAAATTAGTTTGTCGGTTAATGAAGGATATTTTAATCATAATATTCAAAGTGTTCGAATGCTTATGGAGATAGAGCATAGTGGTAAAGGAAGAAATTTAACGCTACAGGTTCTTGATGCAATAATGTGTCATAATGGAGAATTTGTATGTAAAGATTATATGCCACGTAAGAAAACACAGGAAGAGTTTTTAGAAGAATATCATAAATCTTATGAAGAAGCATCTATTATTAAAAAACTAGTACCAATGACTTTAGAGGGATGTGTGGTTAGAATTAGTGATATGATTGCTTATTTGGGAAGAGATATTGATGATGCTTGTGCATTAGGTGTATTTGATAAAAAACAAATACCAAAAGAAATTGTCGATGTGTTAGGTTTACATAATCGTGATTTTATTAATACAATTATTATGGATGTGATTCATCATAGTATTGGGAAAAATTGTATTTCGATGAGTGAAGAAATCTATAATACTATGAAAGCTTTAAAACGGTTTAATATGGAACACATTTATTTAAAAGCAAATGATAAAGAAGCTTTAGAAGAATATCGACAGCTGTTTCAAGTTGTGTTTAATGGATGTGTAGACGATATTGAAAAGGAAAATAAAGAAGCAAGAATTTATCAAGACTTTTTAAACTATAAGGGAGCAGATTACCATAATAGTAATTCTGTAAATCGAAAGGTGATTGATTATATAGCAGGGATGACAGATCATTATTTGTTACTAGTTTATTCTGATTATAAAAATAATGAAATTGGTTAAATTAAAAAGAGAGGTGAAAGTATGGTTTATAAAAAATATGAATATGATTCATTTCGTATTTTTGCTATTGAAACAGATCAATTTAAAAATTGTCATATGGAAGTGATCTTTCGAAGTGAAGCAAAGAAAGAAGATATGGCTTCAATTAGTTTTTTAGCTGAAATGATTAGTTATACTTCAAAAAAATATCCTACAAGAAAAGAATTTGTTACTAGATTAGAGGAGTTATATAATGCATATTTTTATGGAGTAACTAGTCGTATTGGTAAGAGCTTACTTACAAATTTTATTTTTGATTTTTTAGATCCTTATTATGTTAAGGAAAAGAATTATTTAGAAGAATGTATGGAGTTTTTATTTGATGCGTTAATGTATCCTAATATTATGAAAGAACAATTTGATTATAAAACATTTCAAATTATTCAAAGTCGTCTTCGAAGTGAAATTGAAAGTTTAAAAGAGAATCCAACGAATTATTCTTTGCGACGAAGTTTGCAAGAGTTGTATCCTGATAGTGTCAGTAGTCAAAGTGTTTTAGGAAGTATTGTGGATATTGAGAAAATTACGCCAGAATCTCTTTTTACTACATATCAAAACTTTATGGAGAAGAGTTATTGTGATATTTACATCATTGGCAATTTAGACATGGATTATATGTCAAAATTAATTTTGAAATATTTTAAAAATCGTTCTATTAAGTTACATGAACAAGAGGTTTTTGCTAAAAATAAACGAGTAAAAACGCTTAAAAAGCGAGATGAAGAAGGAAAGTTTGTTCAAAGTAATTTAGTTGTGGCTTATCAAATGCAAGGATTTACAAAACTGGAGAATGATGCGGTATTAAGTGTTTTTGGAGAAATCTTTTGTGGGTCTTCTTTGAATTCTAAATTATATCAATATTTAAGAAATGAAAACTCTCTTTGTTATCGTATTCAGACGATTTATCAGAAGTTTGATGAGTGTCTTTTAATTTCAGTGGGACTTGATGGAAAGAATACAAAATTAGCTGTTAAATTGATTCAGAAAGCAATGAAAGAAATGATTAGTGGAAAGTTTTCGGATGAAGAATTGGAAATGGCTAAAAAGCAGTTATCTTTTGCTCTTACAATGTCTATGGATAATCAAAATAGCATTATTAATAGTTATGTGTTTCATAATTTAGTGGATTCTCCACTTATGGAAGAACGTAAGGAAAAGATTTTGCATGTAACAAAGGAAGAAGTAATGAAACTTTCTAAAAAAATGAAACTTGGATTGATATATGAACTTAAGGAGGCGAATCATGAAGGAGATTAAATTAAAAGGTCTTAACGAAACGATATATTATGATGAATGTGATAGTGGGCTTCCAATTTTCTTGTGGGTTCGTGAAAAAGGACAGGGATATTATGCAACTCTTTCGGTAAAATATGGTTCTTTGGATACGGAATTTAAAGTGGGTAATAAGAATTATCAGGTACCAAATGGAGTGGCTCATTATTTGGAACACTTGAATTTTCAAAATGATGATGGAGAGGATGCTCAAACTTTTTTTCAGAAAAATGGGAGTGATGTAAATGCTTTTACAACATTTAACTATACTTCTTATGAAGTGTATGGGTCAGATCATTTAAAAGAAAATTTAAACCAGTTGCTTGATTTTGTTATGACTCCTAATTTTAATAAGAAAATGGTTCAAAATGAAAAAAATATTATTGTTGAAGAAAACAAAATGGATTTAGATAATCCTGGTAATTTGCTTTATTATGGTATTTTTCGAAATGTATTTAAGAATGATAAGCATAAAAATTTCATTACAGGAACCAAGGAAGATATTATGGCTACTACACTCGATGATATTCAGTTAGTTTTTGATACGTTTTATCATCCTACTAATATGTTTTTAGTGGTTACTGGAAATTTCAATCCTTATGAAGTTGTTAGTATTGTTAAGGAAAATCAAAAGCAAAAGGAATTTCCAAAGTATCAAAATCCTAAGAAAAAAGAAGTTAAAGAACCTGCTCGTGTACTTTTGGCATATGAAGAAAAATGTGCTAATGTTGAAATTCCTAAAATGCGAATTGCTGTTAAGATTCCAAGAAAGGGTTTAAAAGAAAAAAAAGATTATAAATTACGTACGATGTTAACCTTATTGTTAAATAGTAATTTTGGGCCAACTTCAGATTTATATGAGGATTTAATTAGTAAGGATTTGATTGTTAGCTTGGGTGGAGAAAAATCGATCATTGGAGATTACGTATTCTTATTTTTGAATGTTGAAACGAAATATCCTGATGAAGTTTTGCCTATTTTAGAAGATGCTTTAAAACATTTAACAATGGATGAGAAACAATTAAAACGTAAGTTACATTCAGGGATTGCTAATATGGTATTAAGTTATGATGATATAACAGATGTTAATACATCAATTCAAGAACAAATTATGAATTATGGAATGATTATAGAAGATAAAAAAGAAGTGTATGAATCAATTCAATTATCTGATATAGAGGAACTTATTCATAGTCTTTCTTTTAAAGAAATGGCTGTTGTTGTTTTGAAGCAAAATGTATAAAAAAATTCTGAATTTCAGAATTTTTTTATGTTTTCATAAGTTTCCTCTAATGGTAAGATTTTCTTTTTGTATCTTAATTCTGGCAATAAATGCAGATGTACATGTTTTATTTCTTGTGCTTCTTTATAATTCATTTGGAAGGTCATACCTTTATTATTTTGAGCAGTCATTATTTTATCTGTAAGCATTTGTGCAACTTCTTTCATGTGATATAGTGTAGAAGAATCTAATTCTGTGAAGTCTTCCATGTGTTTTTTGGGAATAATTAATGTATGACCATTACAAGTTGGGTGAATATCTAAAAAAGCTATGACAGTATCATCTTCATATAAAATCTTACTGGAAATCTCATGATTACTAATTTTACAAAATAAACAATCCATTTTATCACCAAGAATATGATATCATAAATTTTATTTTTTTAATGTTTTTTCTTTTACTTCTTCAATGGTATCTAAAAGTTTGTAGGGATTTTTATTGTATGGTATATTATAGATATTTATAAGTATTGTCCATAATTCTTCTGGCATTGTTTCTTTTATTTTATACATTTCTTTATAAAATTGTTCAATCGATAAATAGGTAATATCAATGTGAAATAGTTGTTTTAAAATTATTAGAATATAGCAATAAAGATCACTGCTTTCATTTGGAATACAAGTATCACCTTTAATGATATATTTTTTATGTAAATTTTGTTTTACATAGTTAAAGCAGTAGATAAATTCTAAATATTTTGTAGGGAAAGGCTTGTTTGTTTTAATTTTGCAACTATCTAAGTCGATTATTTGAATTTTTTTTGTTGTTCTATCAATTAGAACATTTTTTTCTTGTAAGTCACCAATAAAAAAGGTTGCAAGGATAGAATTTTGTTCTCTTAGTTTGGATAATTTTTCTAATAATTTACCAAGGTTTTGTAAAACCATGATTTTATCATTCCAACATGTTTTAGAATTGATGAAATAGTCATGAGCATTTTCTTTATATCCTTTGGGTAATAAAATTCCTATTTCAGTGTTATTTACATAAACTACTTTTTGAAATAGAAGGAGTTCTTCAATTTGTTCTAGAACTTCACGATATTGGTCAATTAATTCTAGGGTAAAAATTTTATTTTTATCTATATAATTATATATTTTTACCAATTCTTGATCGTTATATTCTAATATGACTGCTTCGTTTGTTTTTTCATGATAAAAATATGGCAATTGAAGTAATTTTTTTTCTTTGATTTCTAATTTTTGCATGTAGTTCCTCCCACTTTTTAGCTGTTATATTAACATTAATTATGTAGGAAAACAATTTTCTTGGGAACAAATTGGGCTGGTTTGCATAGATTACATTAGAGGAGGTATTCTTATGGCTAATTATAAAGAAATTGTAACGAAAGCGGTGGTGGGGAAAGCAAAGAAAACAACGACATCTCATTTTTCTTTGCAGCCACAGGAACGAGCAGATACAGTTTTAGGGTGTTGGGTTATTAATCATAGTTTTCAGGGAAGAAATAATGCTGGTAATGTAATGATTGATGGAGAGTTTGATGTTAATGTATGGTATTCTTATGATAATGATACAAAAACGACTGTTAGTACAGAAAGATTTCGTTATAATGATAAAATGAATGTTCGAAGACATGATGATGGTGGAATTGATTCTTCAGAAATTATTGTTCGAAGTTTAAAACAACCTACTGTTACTAATGTAGAAATTGTGAATGGTGTTGTGCAACTTGATGTTGAAAAAGAACTTGGAGTGGAAGTAGTTGGTAATACGAAGTTAAAGGTACCAGTAGAAGATGATTATGATGATTATGAAGAAATCTTGGATGAAGAAGAATTTGAAGAAGAACATCAACAAGAAATTGAAGATATTCAAGAAGATTATTTAGATTAAGAAGCGTCAACGAAAAAGGGTTGACACTTCTTTTGGCGTGTGGTATTATTGATTCGATATAAAGAAAGGAGCAGAAAAAATGGCAGTTAAATTAAGATTAAAAAGAATGGGTTCTAAACAAAAACCTTTTTACCGTATCGTTGCTGCAGATGCTAGAAGTCCAAGAGATGGTAAATTTTTAGAAACTGTAGGAACTTATGATCCTATTAAGGGAAGCGATATTGTTACAGTAAAAGAAGATCGTGTATTATATTGGATGCAAAATGGTGCAATTCCTACTGATACAGTTCGTAGTATTTTAAGTAAACAAGGGATCATGAAGAAATTTGCAGATTCTAAGAAAAAAGAAGGTAAGTAATGAGTTTAGTGGAGTATGCAGAATTTTTAGTGGGTAGTTTGGTTAGTGACGCAGAAATGGTGCGAGTTCAAAGTTTTCAAGAAGATTCTTTTTTGACTTTAGAAATTATGGTGCCAGAGGCTGATATGGGTGCTGTGATTGGAAAAGCAGGACGTGTTGCTAATTCTATTCGAGTATTAATTCAAGCTTATGCTTACTTACATGAGTCTTCTAAGGTTCATGTCAATATTGAAGCTTTTTAGTTGGACAATGGAGAAAATCTTCATTGTTTTTTCTTTTTGTGATATGATTGGTATGGTGAAGATTCATGAATAAAAAAAATGGGTTTACTTTAGTGGAGCTACTTGCGGTGATTGTTCTTTTAGGTATTATTGCAACGATAGCTATAACGAGTTCAATTAATGTTTCAAAGAAATTGAAGCATGAAATGTATTGTCAGCAGGTAGAATATATTGCCAATGCTGCAAAGCAATATGGTGCAGATATTTTTGATGGTTTGACGACGAGTGGAGTGACAGTTAAAGTGGCTGATTTGGTAAAGAAGGGTTATTTAAAAGATAATCAAGTTAATTTAGAGACAGATACAACTTTTTCAGATGTTACAGTTAAGGTTTATAAAAAGAATAATCGTGCTTATGCTCATGTGAATGTGGATACTAGTTCTTGTGATTAAGATGGTTTTATGTTAGAATAAGGCAACTTTTTTATAAAGGGGTGATATGTATGAAGCAAACTGTTTGTTTGATTGGAAGGCCAAATGTTGGTAAGAGTTCTTTGTTTAATCGTTTGATTAAAGAGGATAAGGCGATTATTATGGATACGCCAGGAATTACAAGAGATCGTATTTATGGAACTGTAAAGTATAATGACAAGTCTTTTTTCTTAATTGATACTGGTGGGCTTGATTTAGGTCATAACGATTTTAAAGAGGATATTTTAGTACAAGCGACTTTTGCTATTGATGAAGCAGATACTGTGTTATTTGTTGTAGATGGCAAAGATGAACTTAATGAAAACGATTATCGGATTCGAGATCTTTTATTGAAAAGTCAGAAAAAGGTTATTGTAGTTGTTAATAAAATTGATAATGAAAAACGTATGGATTCTATCTATTCATTTTATGAACTTGGTTTTGAGACAGTACTTGGTGTTTCTGCTTCTCATAAGTTAGGAATTAATGCACTACTTGATGAAATTACTAAGGATTATAAAGTAGATACCAAAGAGGAAGATGATGCTTGTAGATTTTGTTTGATAGGAAGACCTAATGTAGGTAAGAGTAGCCTTATTAATGCATTGCTTAATGAAGAACGAGCAATTGTTAGTGATATTGCAGGAACAACACGTGATGCTGTGGATACTCCTTTTGCTTATCATGGCAATGATTATGTAGTGATCGATACTGCAGGAATTCGTAAACGAGGACGTATTTATGAAAATGTGGAAAAATATAGTTTTCTTCGTAGTTTGAAGGCGATTGAACGCAGTGATGTTTGTGTGTTAGTAATTGATGCAAAAGAGGGAATCATTGAGCATGATAAACATATTATTTCTTTTGCTGAAGAACGTGGTAAAGGAATTGTCTTGGTTGTTAATAAGTGGGATACTGTTAAGAATCCTGATCAAGAGATTAGGCGTTGGAAAGAAAAAATTTTTTATGAATTTCAATTTTTAAGATATGTGAATGTTGTTTTCTTATCTGCTCTTACAAAAAAAAGAATTCATACGTTAATGCCAGAAATTATTAAAGCTTATGAAAATAATAAAAAAGAGATTATGACTAGTCAGTTAAATAATGTCATTGAAGAAGCGACTAAGCTTCATGAAGCCCCTTCTTATAAAGGAAAACGTTTGAAAATTTATTATGTTTCTCAAACTGATCACAAGCCACCAAAGTTTACGTTTCAAGTAAATAATAAAGGTTTGGTACATTTTAGTTATGAACGTTATTTAGAAAATAAGTTACGTGAAAATTTTGATTTAGTGGGAACACCAATTATTTTGAAGTTTAAAAATAAAAATGAAAAATAGAACTTTAATTTAAGGTTCTATTTTTTTGATTTTTTGATTCTTGTGATGTTTGAAGTATGTTTTTTCCAGTTTGAACTAAAAAATCTTTGTATTGTTTTACTATTTTATCTCTTTCTGGATCGACTAAACCAATGTGATTTGCGTAATAATATTCATTTTGTAAATCATCTATTATATACAAATTTTTAAATAAAATTGGTTCATCATAAATGATTAGGCCTTCTTCTGTAGAAGGGATTATACCTCGATAATCATAGTATACATCACCTAATTTGATGAAATAGTGGCTTTGCATGTAACAAAACTGGCATTCTGGCAGTATTTCTTTTAATATTACTGCGAAGTAAAAGCAGTATCCATTTGTAAAATCCATTCGACTTCTTGAAAATGTCATCTCATAGATACTACATATTGTATTTATTAATTCTAGTATTTTATTTTCAACTATATTTTTCATTATTTCTCATCCTTTTCTTTTGTTTTTTTCTTTCCTTTTTAAATTCTTAGTTAAGAACTTCTTTTCAGTTATGGAATATTATATGTTATAAGCCTAGGTTTTAAAAGTATAAACATTGCTTTTTTGTAAAATGCATGTTAAATTTAGGAAGAAGTGAGTGATGTTAAATGGTAAGCTTAACAGTTTTAGATGTGTTAAGAGAGTGTAATGGAACACTTTTTTGTGGAGATGAACAATTAGTTTTAAAACGTTTTTCAAAGGATACAAGAACTATTCAAGAGGGGGATGTTTATCTTGGAATACAAGGAGATAACTTTGATGGTAATTCTTTTTATTTAGAAGCATTACAGAAAGGTGCTCAGTGTTGTATTTTGGACCATTTTGATGAGAATGCATTACCACATGAATATATGGATCGAACTATCATTTTAGTTCCAGATACAGTAGATGCCTTACAAAGACTTGCTAAATATAAGAGAAGTTTCGTTTCTATACCAGTGATTGCTGTTACAGGAAGTGCTGGTAAAACGAGTACTAAGGATATGATTGCAGAAATTTTAAAGCAAAAATATCGTGTTTTAAAGACTCCAGGAAATTTAAATGGTCAAATTGGATTACCGCTTAATATTTTAGCATTAGAGGATGAAGACGTAATGGTTCTTGAAATGGGCATGAATGATTTTGGTCAAATTTCAAAGTTAACCTCTATTGCCAAACCAACACTTGGTGTTATTACAAATATTGGAACTGCTCATATTGGAATTTTAGGATCTCGTGAGAATATTATGAAGGCAAAATTAGAAATTTTAGAGGGAATGGATCATGGAAGTACTTTGATTTTGAATCATGATAATGATTTACTGTCTTCTTTGAAGCTTTCTGATTATTCTATTTTGGGATGTAGTATTGAGGATGAGAGTGATTATTCAGTATCTAATTTAAAGATATTAGAAAATTTAAGTGTGTTTGATGTAAGTTATAGAAATGAGAGTTATAGTGTTTCATTGCCTGCTATGGGAAGTGCTTTTGTAATGGATAGTTTACTTTCTATTGCTGTAGCAGACTTTTTGGGGCTTACTCAAGAGCAAATTCAAAAAGGATTACAACAATTTGTATTATCTGGTAATCGAATGGAAATTATTTCTATGAAAGATCAGATGACAGTTATTAATGATACTTATAATTCAAATTATGAAGCTTTGGTAAGTGCTTTGGATATTTTAAAGCGTTATTCAGGACAGAGAAAGATTGCTGTTTTAGGAGATGTATTGGAATTAGAAGAATTTTCGAAAGAAATTCATCAAAAGATTGGTGAAATACCTGATTTGAAAGATGTTGATTTGTTATTTTTAAATGGAGAAAATGCCAGATATATTCGGGATGGGGCTTTACAAATGGGAATGCATGAAGATTGTATTTTCTATTTTGAATCAAAGGAAAAATTAGAACAAGTATTAATGGAAGAATTGAAGCCTATGGATACAGTACTTGTAAAAGCAAGCAATGGTATGAAGTTTAATGAAATTGTAGACAAATTAAAAGAAAGTTATTTAGTGTAACTTTCTTTTTTGGAGTCAATTCTTCTTTCTTTAATAATGCGCTCTTTGTTGGTATCAAAAAAGTCAGTGATATTTTTTTCTAATAATTCTGCCAAGTTATTTAGAAATTCAACAGACACATTAATTTCACCACGTTCAACACAAGCCATGTATTTGGGATTAAGCTTATAAGTTTCATAAAATTTTTCTTGTGACATTCCCGTTTGGAAGCGAAAATACTTTAAATTTCTGCCAATAATTTTTTTGATATCTTGCATATATTACTTTTACCCTTTCATTACTATTAATATACTTTTCTTCGTGGTTTTAAGTCTACCTACTGAAAACTATACAAAATTGACAGAGTTTTTAATTTGTTATATTATAATGAAGCTTGGAGGGTTTATGAAAAGTAAAGAAAATGAAATTTTAAAATCTTTACGGATTAAACATGGCTATACTTATCAAGATATGGCTGATATACTTCAAATTTGTAAAGCATATTATTGGCAAATTGAACATAAAAATCGTCGTCTTAGCTATGATATGGCAAAGAAGATTGCTCAGATATTTGGATTGCGTCCAGATGATATCTTTTATGATGAAACTAATTAAGCTGCTATCATATATTATGGTAGGAGGCTTTTATGGAATTTGGAGATTCATTTTTTAAGAAAGTTGAAAAGAAGACAAAAGTTGATAAAAATACGATTTTGTCATTAGCGAATAAACTTCAACAAGGAAATATGAAAGATGAAAATACTTTGCGAGAGGTTATTCATAGTCTTAGCAAGATGACTGGTAAATCCGTAAGTAAGGAACGAGAAGATAAGATTATTCAAACAATAGTGAACGATAAGGTCCCAGACCATGTTGAAAAAATGTTTTAAAAAAAGTAGCATGGATTTTATGCTACTTTGTTTTTTGAATTAATTCTTCTAAAGAGTAATCATAGTTTTTGGCAAGTTCAATGGCATACATAGTGGTAATTAGAGATTTTCCCTTTTCATATTTATGAATGTTTGCTTGACTTGTATTAATCGATTTGCCTAATGCTTCTTGTGTTAAATGATGTTTTAAGCGAATCATTTTGATATTATCTGATATAGCTGTTTTATCAATTATAACTTTTTCTTTTCGTTTTTCTGGTTTATCATTTAGTCCTACTAGATAATCTAGAGTTACTGCATAGAAGTTTGCTAAGTCGTTAAGTTTTAAGATAGGAATGATGTCTTTGCCACTTTCCCAACCAGCATAGGTTGAACGTTTTACATTTAATATTTTTGCTGTTTCTTTTTGAGTTTTAGCTTCATAGTCTCTTAATTCTCTTAGTTTATCAAACATCATATCATCATCTCTGTTAGTAATTTTCTCAGAGAAAACGAAAAAATACGGAAATGTGTGGGTTATTGTAATTAAGTGTGATATAATGTATCTATATATAAGGAGGAAGTATGAAAGAATGTTATGAAAAACTTAAGACTTTAAGAGAAGAATATCATTATTCTTATCAAGATATGGCCGATTTTTTGGAGATTAGTAAATGTTATTATTGGCAACTTGAACATAAAAAGAGAAGACTTTATTATGATATGTCAAAGAAGATTGCTACGATTTTTCATTTGAAACCAGATGAAATCTTTTATGAAGAAGAGTTTTAATATATTTTGTATCGTTATTTGAAGGTGGAGTTATCAGAAATCTTTATTTATAATGTTAAATGCAGAATGATTTATTTATTTTGCGGTAGATTTGGTGATATTCGTTTAGTTTTGGAATGATCCAAGTTTATTTTTTTAAGAGCTTTTAAAGCTCTTTTTTTGTATTTTGGTATAAATTCTTATAACGATACATATTCTTTGGTAGATTAGAAAGAGGTAGGTTATGGAGAATATTGATTTACTAGAAAGTATTGCAAAACGGGGAAATGGTGAAATTTATTTAGGAGTTGTAGGGGCTGTACGAACTGGTAAGAGTACTTTTATTAAACGCTTTATTGAAAATTTAGTTGTTCCTCATATTCAAGATGAGATTGAGAAAAAGCGATGTTTGGATGAAATTCCTCAAAGTGCTCAAGGAAAGACTATTATGACAACAGAACCTAAATTTGTTCCATCTTCTGGTGCTAAAATTTCCGTAGATCATTTTAGTACTGAAATAAAATTGGTTGATTGTGTGGGTTATGTTATTCCAAATAGTAATGGGTATGAAGATGTTGATGGAAATCCTAGAATGGTAAAAACACCTTGGTTTACAGATTCTGTTCCTTTTGTTGAAGCAGCGGAGATTGGAACTGAAAAAGTTATTCGTGATCATTCAACGATTGGAATTGTTGTAACAACTGATGGATCGTTTGGTGAATTAAAACGTGGTGATTATATTGAAGCTGAGGAAAAAGTTGTTACAGAATTAAAATCAATTGGCAAACCATTTATTGTTGTTTTAAATACATCAAAACCGAATAGTAATGATGCCAAAAATTTGGCAAGTGATCTTCGAAATAGTTATGGAGTTCCTGTTATGCCTATTAGTGTTGAAGATATGACAGAAAATGATATTATGGAGATTTTAAAACAGGCTTTGTATGAGTTTCCTATTTTAGATATTGAAGTAAATATTCCAGAATGGGTTCATGTTTTATCTAATACTCATGAAATCAAAAAGCATTATTTGGATAAAATTCGTGAAAGTGTTATTGAAGTTCAAAAGGTAAGAGATGTGGAAACAATCTTAGAACATTTTCAAGATAGTGATATTATTTCAAAAGCTTATATTGGTAATTTAGATGCATCAGTAGGGCGTGTAACTATTTGTTTAGAGAGTAATGAACAAATTTATCAAAATGTTTTAAAAGAGATGATGGGGGATAGTGTCACGACAAAAGCTGGGCTTTTAAAAATATTTGCAACTTATAGTGAGGGAAGAGAAGAGTTAGAAAGTATTAAGCAAGCGATTAAGATGAGTAAAAGTACTGGGTATGGGATTGTTTATCCAACTCTTAAGGATATGAAATTACAAACACCAGAAATTATTAAACAAGGTAATCGCTATGGTGTTAAATTAAAAGCTGTTGCTAGCAGTATTCATTTAATGAGAGTAGATGTTGAAAGTACTTTTGAACCAATCATTGGTAGTGAATTACAAAGTAAAGAGTTAATTAATTATTTAATGAAGGATTATGAAACTGATCCAGCAAGTATTTGGAAAAGTGAAATTTTCGGAAGAAGTTTAGATGTTATTGTAAAAGAGGGTATTCAAGCAAAACTTTCTATTATGCCAGAAAATACACGATATAAATTAAGTCAAACGGTGACAAAGATTGTCAATAAAGGGTCAAGTAATTTAATTGCGATTGTTCTTTAAGGGGAAAAAAATTAATTTTTTCTCTTTTTTCTTGACTAAATAAGCGTTTATTTGCTACGCTTAGTATGTAAGGGTAATCCCTTATAAAACGTATTAGGAATGGGAGGTCGACGTAAATGTCAAAAACAGAATTAATCGAATTTATCGCTGATAGAGCAGAAATGTCTAAAGCTGAAGCTGGACGTGCACTAGACGCTGTATTAGAAGGAATTACAGAAGGTCTTAAAAAAGACAAAGAAGTTACTTTAGTTGGATTTGGTAAATTTAGTGCTAAAACTCGTGCTGCACGTGATGGAATTAATCCTTCTACTAAAGAACCAATTAAGATTCCTGCTAAAACTGTTGCTACATTTAAAGCTGGAAGTAAACTTAAAGAAGCTATTAAATAATTATAGTGAATTATTTTAATTACTAATTGGTTAAAGATTAAGTCAGTTAAAAATTTTTTGTTAACTGGCTTTTTTTATTTGTTCAATTATTTTTTTAGTTTATAGTTTTGTTATAATATTAAAAACAGAAATTAATTTTTTTTGTTAAAAAAATTGTTATTATATGCAATTAGAAAGTGAAATTTTAAATGACAAAGTATATAAAAGAAGAAAATATAAATGATAAAGTTATGATTGAAATTTCAAATGCTGTAAAGGAAGGAAAAATTATAGTTTTTAAAACTGATACAGTATATGGTATTGGAACAAACGCATTTGATGAAGAAGCTTGTAAAAAAGTTTATGTAATAAAGGGAAGACCTCCACAAAAACCGTTATGTGTATTAATTTCTGATATATCTATGTTAAAAAAAATGGTAGATGATATTAGTCCAACAGAAAAAAAACTAATGGATGCATTTTGGCCTGGACCATTGACAATAAAATTTAAGAAAAAAGAAAATGTTTTACCTGGTATTATTTCTGCAGGAGATAAATTTGTTAGAGTTAGGCTTTTAAAAGATGGACTTGCTTATAATCTTATTAAAGCAGCAGGAGTTCCTATTGTTGCTCCAAGTGCAAATCTTTCTGGTAATCCTACTAGAATAAATATTAAAAATATTATCAAAGAGTTACATGGTAAAGTAGATTATATTTTAGATAGTGGCAACGTAAGGTATGATACAACTTCTACAATTGTGGAAATAGATAAAGAAAAAGCAATTATTATAAGAGAAGGCAAAATAAAGAAAGAAGAAATAGCTAAAGTAATAACGTTAACAGACTAAATTTTATATTGGAGAATAGCTTTTAAAATATTTTAATTGTTTCAATCAAAACTATTTAATACAAGCTGATTAAAATAAAAAATATAATGAATTGTAAAAATATAGACATAATAAAATATATAGGACTTGCCAATAGTCCTTTTTTAATTTATTAGTGTTATAAAAATTAATAATTAGTTAGTAAATATGAAATAATTATGTTATATTGAAATTATAAAAAATAAAGTCAAGCGATGTAGTTGAAGATTAGAAAGTAGTGTTTATATGGAAAAGAAAAAAGTATGGCTAGTAGCAAGTATTGGAGGAGTACTATTATTAGCAGTAGGAATAAGTTTTGCACTTTGGTATCAAGTATTCGTACAAGAGGATACCAATGTTGTAGAATCAGCTTGTTTTAAGATTCAATTTAGTGATGGAGAAGCTATTACATTAAATAAGGTATATCCAATGATTGATCAAGAAGGACTAAAAAATACTCCTTATACATTTACTTTAAAAAATATCTGTAATGATAATGCAAGTTATCAAATAAATATAGAAACAATGGGAGTAGAAGGTAAAGCCTTACCAGATGAGTATATTAAAGCAAATATCGAAGAGGGAAGTATATCAAAGAATACTACCATTTTAAACGAAACCATTCAAACAGAAGTAACAATTGATGGAGGATTAAAAGCATACAAATTATTAACAGGAGTATTAAATCCGAATGAAGAAAAAGAATTTAGTTTAAGACTATGGATGCATGAAGGAGTCGAAGCATCAGAAGATAGTATGAATGCTAGTTTTAATGGACGAGTTAGTGTTATTACAAGTTATATGGCACCATTATCAACGATTGCAGATACTATAAAAAGTATTCCAGTTGTAACAGAAGGTAGTGGATTATACGAAGTAGATCATAGTGATGCAGAAATAACATATACAGAAGATGTTGAAGCCCAGAATATGTTAAAACTAACTGAATACAGATATGCAGGAGAAAATCCAGATAATTATGTTAAGTTTAATAATGAGTTATGGCGGATTATTGGACTTGTGAATACCCCAGAAGGACAAAGAGTAAAGATCATTCGAGATGAAAGTATTGGAGACTATTCATGGGACACTAGTGAAACAAGTGTGAATGGTGGATATGGAGTAAATGAATGGAGCGAATCAGACATAATGCATTTATTAAATGATGGCCCATACTACAATCGAACAAGTGGAACTTGTTATAATGGACACAATAATACAATAACAGAGTGTGATTTTAGTGAAACTGGTTTAACAGAAGAAGCAAAGAGGATGATAGATACAATAACATGGAATACAGTAAGTAATGATGGAGTTATATATACTCCTTATAATATGAATACTCAAAACTTTTATGATTTAGAAAGAAGTAATAACATAGAGAGAATATGTAGTGGTACCCATTGTAATGATACAGTAACAAGAACTAGTACATGGAAAGGTATGATTGGATTAATGTATCCAAGTGATTATGGTTATGCGACGAGTGGTGGTATTACTATGGATCGTAGTACATGTTTGGATAATCATTTATCTTCTTGGGGAGATGAAACTACTCCCACTGAATGTGGGCAAAATGATTGGCTTTTTGGGGATGATCAATGGTCTATATTTTCTAGTACTGATGCGAGGGATAATGCATCGGTGATGTATTTATATAGAACTGGAGCAATAGTACCAAATAATGCATCTTATTCTAAAGGAATTGTTCCAGTTCTTTATTTAAAAACGACTGTTAAAATGGTAAATGGACAGGGAACAATGGATGCTCCATATGAATTAAACTATTAATGGAGAATTTTAAATAATGTAACTTAGAAAAATAGTGAAAAAACATTTTTTGATGTGTGTTTCACTATTTTTAATTTTGGGGAAAATCAAACTAAATTTATAGGGTGGAGTTAGTAGTTTAATTTATTTTGACATGATATACTATTTTTGAAGGTGAAGAAAATGTCAGAAGAGCAATTAAAAATGATCGAAGTTCAATTATTGCATCAAATTAAAGAAGTAAGAGAATGTTTGGGTTTTAGTCAGCGAGGTTTGTGTTCGATTATAAATATGAGTCAGCCATCATTGGTGAAGATTGAAAATGGATTAATTTCTCCACAGCTGGGTACTTTATTAAAGGTATTGGAACCTTTGGGACTTACTATTCAATTAGTGCCAATGACGAAAGATGATTGTGATAACTTGTAATCAAATGGATAGTTTGATAAAATAACGATGTACTTAAAGAGGTGGAATATGACCGATAAGACAAGTTTGTTTAATATTTCTATTGTGCGTAGAGAGAATATTAAGTTGACACTTAAAGAAGTTTTTCAAAGTTTAGAATTGAAGGGATATAATCCAATTAATCAATTGGTAGGGTATTTGATGAGTGGAGATTCAGGCTATATTTCTAATTATCAAAATGCAAGAGATAAAATTTTAGAATTTGATCGAGCAGACATTTTGGAGTATCTTTTGATTGAAGGTTTGCAAAAATGCGATATTTAGGGTTAGATCTTGGGACAAAGACACTTGGAATAGCAGTAAGTGATCGAACTAATATGATTGCTACTCCATTCATAACGCTTCATTTTTCTGCAGAAAAATATGAGAGTGTTATACCTGAATTGCAAATGATTATTCAAGAGAAGAGTATTACAGATTTGGTTTTAGGTTTACCTAAAAATATGGATAATTCTTGTGGTTTTGCAGCTGAACGATCTAAAAAATTTCAAGAAATATTAGAAGAAAAGATTGGTCTTCCTGTTCATTTAGTAGATGAAAGATTATCAAGCGTGGAAGCAGAAAATATTTTAATAAGTACAGATATGAAAAGAATAAAAAGGAAAAGAGTCGTGGATAATGTAGCTTCAGCTATTATATTAGATACGTACTTAAAAGAAAGAAGGATACAAAATGAACGTAAGTCCGAATAATAATAGTCTGTTTACGATACGGAATGATAAAGGAATTGAAGTGGAATGTGAGGTATTATTTACTTTTGATTCTGAGCAAACGAAACGAAGTTATTTAGTTTATACTGATCATACAACAGATGAAACTGGTGCTTTAAAAACCTATGCGAGTATTTATGATCCTTCAGGAGTAAATATGAATTTATTACCATTACAAATGGAAGAAGAATGGAACACAGTAGAAGCAATTTTAAATAAATTAGCAGAAGTGAAAGAAAAGGAAGAAGTGTAAATGAAGAAGTTTTTAATTATTGTTTCTGTTCTGTTCTTTCTCTTAATTGGTGGTAGTGTTGGATATTATTTTTATGCAATGAGTCCTGTTGGTGAATCTAGTGAGTTACAGCTTTATGAGTTAAAGAGTGGAACAAGTAAAATTGGTGTAGCTGATTCTTTGAAAGAGGCTGGATTCATTCGTAGCTCACTTGTATTAAAAGCATATTTGTTTTTTCATAGCGAGGTTAATTTACAAGCAGGAATTTATGAATTTTCGAAAAATATGACACCAGAAGAAATTGTTCGTAAAATGAGTCATGGAGAAGTAAAAAATGATAGTTATACAGTTACCTTAATTGAGGGAAGAAGAATAACAGAGTATGTACATAATATTTCAGAAAAATTAGAAGTTAGTGAAGAAGAATTATTATCACTTATGGGAGATCAGAGTTATTTACAAGAATTGATCAATACTTATTGGTTTTTGGATGAATCAATATTAAGTTCAGACTTGTATTATCCTTTGGAAGGTTATTTCTTTCCAGATACTTATGAATTCTATGAGAAAAGTACTGCAAAAGAAATTATAACTAAAATTTTAAATCATACAGGTGAAAAGTTAGAGGGATTTAAAGAAAATATAGAAAATAGTAATTATAATGTTCATGAAATTCTTTCAATGGCTGCTATTATTGAACTTGAAGCAGTATCAGAGAGTGATCGAAATACAGTGAGTCAAGTCATTTATAAAAGACTAGATGAAGGAATGAGCTTAGGAATGGATGTAACAACTTATTATGCTGTTAAAAAAGAGATGGGTTCGGGATTAACTAGAACGGATTTAAATACGATTAGTCCTTACAATACACATGCAAGTAATACTAGTATGTTTGGGCGTTTGCCAGTAGGACCAATTTGTAATCCATCACTTATGAGTATTAATGCAGTATTTAATCCAACGGATACAGATTATTTGTATTTTTATGCAGATATTAAAACAGGAATAGTGTATTTTACTAAGACTTTAGATGAACATAATGCAATTATAAGAGAAGTAGGGTGAGTTTTAAAATGAAGGAATTAATCATTGAAATGGAGAACTATGCAAAAGAGAAAAATGTTCCCATTATAGAGAAAGATAGTATTGCTTTTATTATGAAATATATTAAAGCTAATAATATTAAAAGTGTATTAGAAATAGGAAGTGCTATTGGATATTCTGCAATATTGATGGCTTCTAGTAATCAAGAAACGAAAGTAACAACGATTGAACGTGATAATGAAAGATATATGGAATGCTTAAAAAATGTTAAAAAGGCAGGAATGGAAAAGAAGATTAATGTTGTATTTCAAGATGCTTTGGAACTTAATTTGAGTGATGTATCTTATGATTTGATCTTTATTGATGCAGCAAAAGGGCAATATATGAAATTTTTTGAAAAGTTTAAATATTTTTTAGCTCCTGGAGGAGTAATTATTACTGATAATTTGAAATTTCATGGATATGTAGGTAAAAGCGATACGATTGAAAGTAAAAATTTGAAAAGTTTAGTGGAAAAAATTGAGAGTTATGTTGAATTTTTAAAGGATAATGAAGAATTTGAAACTAAGTTTTATGAACTTGGTGATGGGATTTCTGTAAGCTTTAAGAAAAATGAATCCAAATAAGTTTTTAGTTACGATAACGGATATAAATCAAATTGATCTCTATAAGAAAGCTAGTGTAACTAACTTTCTTTTTCCATTAAAAGACTTTTGTGTAGGATTCTTAAAAACATTTTCAATTGAAGAAATAGAATCTGGATATCTTTATATTAATCGTATTTTAGATACCGAAGCATATCAAAAATTAAAAGAATTGATGCAAGAATTGCCTGAAAAAATTAAAGGATTAGTTTTTGAAGATTTTGGAGTTATTACGCTTGCTCATGAATTACAATTGAAACAACAGTTAATTTTGTATCAAACGCATTTTGCAACAAATTATCAAAGTATTAATGAAAATTTAAGTTATGTGGATAGCATAGTCCTTGGGACAGATATTACAAATGATGAAATCAAAGAGATTCTTTTACATGTATCTAAACCATTAGTCTATGTTTTATATGGGTTAGTTCCTGCTATGTATTCTAGAAGGACATTACTTACTAATTTTGAAAAGGAGTATCATTTGGGAGAACAAAAGAAAGTTTTATTGAAAGAGCAGGTATCTCATGAAAAATTTTTAGCTGTAGAAAATGAATATGGTACGATGTTATATCATGATAAATATTTAAATGCTCAGAGTTCTATTAATGATGCAAAAATCTTATTTTATCTTATTAATCCTATTTTTTTAACAAATGATGAGATAAAACAATTGTTAGAAGATTTAGTTAATTGTGCTATTCGTAATGATGTAAGAGAAGATACTGGCTTTTTAAATCAAAAGACGATTTATCGTTTAAAAGGTGAAAAAAATGAATAAAATAGAATTATTGGCTCCAGCAGGAGATCTTGAAAAATTAAAAATAGCTTATTTGTATGGTGCAGATGCTGTCTATATTGGGGGACAGAATTTTAGTTTACGAGCAAATGCAAAGAATTTTTCTTTGGATGAAATGAAGGTTGCAACACTTTATGCGCATCAGCTTGGTAAAAAAATATATGTGACTGTCAATATTGTTTTTCATAATGAGAATTTAGAAGGACTAGAGACATATTTACAAGAGTTAGATGATATAGGAATTGATGCAATTATTGCTAGTGATATTTTGGTGTTACAAACGGCTAGGAGATTAAATGTTCATTTTGAGCTTCATCTTTCAACACAAAGTAGTGTTTTAAATGAAGGGGCGGCCTTGTTTTATAAAAATTTAGGGGTAACACGTATCGTACTTGCTAGAGAAGCAAGCAAAGAGGATATTAAGCAGATTAAAGAGGTAACAGGATTAGAACTTGAATGTTTTATTCATGGTGCTATGTGTACTTCTATTAGTGGAAAATGTGTTTTATCTAATTATTGTACCAATCGGGATGCCAATCGTGGTGGTTGTGCTCAAGTTTGCCGTTGGTTGTTTGATACAGATTTTACTACGGAGCCTTTTTCAATGACTAGTAAAGATTTGAATTTGATTTCTCATATTGAAGAAATGATTCAATTAGGAGTTAATTCTTTTAAAGTAGAGGGAAGAATGCGAGGAATATATTATATTGCTACTGTTATTTTAACGTATCGATTATTAATTGATAAAATATTAAATCATACGCTTACAGAAGGAGATATGAAATATTCTCTAGCTATTTTAAATCGTTGCGCTAATCGTGATTCAACTTCGCAATTTTTTGAGAGTCTTCCAACAGAAAAGGAGCAATATTTTTTAGGAAGAGAAGAAGTTTCTAATCAAGACTTTTTAGGACTGGTGAAGGATTATGATGAAGGGAAAGGAATGGCAGTTATTGAAGAGAGAAATATTTTTCATGTTGGAGATACTGTCGAATTTTTTGGACCAAATCTTGAAACTTTTTCTATTACTTTGCGTAAAATATATGACGAAGAGGATAATGCCATAGAAGTTGCCAATCGTCCAGGAATGATTGTTAAAATTCCAGTATCTTTTCCAGTGCATGAATATGATATGATGCGTTTAAAAGTGTTTGACAAACAAAACTATGTGTAGTATTCTTAAAAAGATGTTTTTTTAGGATGTGAATAAAAATGAACGAAAATGAAAAAATTATGTTAACAGCTGAAGGTTATTTAGAACTTGAAACAGAATTAAATGAATTAAAAACGGTGACTCGTCCACAAGTGATTAAGGAATTAAAAGAAGCAAGAGCACAAGGTGATTTATCAGAAAATTCTGATTATGATGCTGCAAGAGATGCTCAAGCAAAAATTGAGGGACGTATCAAAGAATTAGAATATAAATTAGAGCATGCAATTATTGCCGAGCAAAAAGATAAGAATACAGTTAATGTAGGATCTACTGTAACCATTGTTTATGATGATGGAGAGGAAGATACTTTTAAAATTGTTGGATCATTAGAGGCTGATCCATTGGAAAATAAAATTTCTAATGAATCTCCTTTTGGAAGAGCTATTTTAGGACGTAAGGTTGGAGAAGAAATTGAAGTTGAAAGTCCAAACGGTGCTTATAAAGTTCAAATTGTAGCTTTGACATAAATTATAATAAGTTGTATTTTGTATTAAATCTAATGCCATTTAGGCATTAGATTTTTTTAAAAACAATGTTTTTAATTTCTTTATATAACTATTATTGTAATAAATGTGTTTCATTTTAAAATTTTTGTTATAATAGATGTAGAAGCTAGTTTTAGATTTTAATAGGATGCTAAGTTTTAGAATAGAGGAATTTTATGAAATTACAAACCTTCCGTGAGAAGAATAAAA
>CAJUGF010000026.1:0-5558 GCA_910585915.1 uncultured Bacilli bacterium
AAACAGGAGTAACTTTATTAAAATTAAAAGATACTGTTGCTGAAGAATACACTATATTATTGGGAGAAGGATTAGAAATAATAGAAGAACAAAACTTCTTTGACTTCTTCTTTGATCCTCAAAACATTCAAAGAGAATATGACATCAATGAACTACTAACATACTTTCATGAAGAGATTGAATTACAATTAAATGATGAAAATACTTTAAGTAAAACAAGATGATAAGTTATTAGTGAGAAGAACTAATAATTTTTTTTATTGAAATGCTTGATGTGTAAAAAATGTACAAAAACTCAAGCAAAGTTTATCTCAAAGTAAAATTGTAGTGATAGTAGACATGAATCAATATGACAAGTATTTTTTTTATTATGTTGGCAACAATAGTCCTAACACGAGTATTGGTATATATATTGAATAAAACTAGCCGAGCGATAGTTAACTTTTATTTAAATGTAAAATAGATAAACTGTTTATATTCAATACTATGAAACGACATAGTATTTTTTATTTTAAGAAAAGAAAAATACAACATAAAAAAACTGTCTACGAAATAACGTAAACAGTTTAAAGTTAACTACAACTATTTTTTACATTAATAGTTCTACTAATAGAAGAAGATTTACCATTATAAGTAACAGAGTAAGTTAAATTAACAGTACCTTCCTTACTAGTATCAACGTTAGAAGCTGTAATTGTTGCAGAAGCAGTAACATCTTTTCCATCCACAACCACTTTAACAGGATCATTAATATCTACAAAAGCTTTTCCGACTTCTGCACAAATAGTTTTGCTTCCATTTAAAGTAAGTGTTAAAGCTGGAGAATCAGGGTTGGTGGTTTGACCACCAGAAGATGCAGAGCCTTTAATTGTAATACCACTACTCATATTTCCTTTGAAAATACTATAAGAACTTTTAACTACAAACTCATAACTACCAGCAGTAGGAGCAGAATAAGTAAAATGATTATCATTTGTATATCCAATACTTTGTAATGAACCGTTTCCATTTTTTACATATATTTGATAACCAATGTTACCAACATAAGAATTATTATATCCAACTCGTTGATTGTAATATTTTTGAGCCCATTGTCCATAACCTTGGTTAAAATAATCAGTTAAAGTATTACTATCAATAGCATTTGGAGTTTTAATTGCAGTCCAAGAAAGTTCAATTTTATTTCCATTCACAGTTGCTTTTCCATTACTTGGATTTTCCAAAGTATTAAATCGTTCAGATACCTCAGTTGGTTCTGTCCCTTTTTTATATAACGCTGTCATTTTTAAATTATCAGGAGTAAATTCACTAGCTAGTTGAAGTGGAATTGTTTCTTTTTCTACTGTTACCTCAACAACTCCTTCAGGACGGTTAAAACGTTTATTTGGTAAATAAATTTTATTGGCAATTGCTTGCATTAATGCTTTTCTTCCGCGAGTACCAGTATTACTCGTCAAATAATGTTCACTCGATAATTTATCATATCCATACCAAAGTGCAATACAATAATCAGTAGAATAAGTAACATTCCAGTGATCTGGAGTAGTATAATCAGGAACACCAGCACTTTTTGCATCGTTTGCAGTAATATTTGTAGTACCACCTTTAGCTGCAATATCACTATTATTAATTCGAATATTTCCACCAACATTATATGAAGAAGATCCTCCTTCTGCTAAAATGCTAGTAATCATATAAGCAGTTTCCTCACTCATAACTTTTTTCTTGGTATATTTGTATTCTTCTTCTTTTCCGTTCTCTAAATAAACAATCTTAGAATAAGAATAAGGTTCAATATAATAACCACCTCTTGCAAAAGTAGAGTAAGCAGCTGAGTTTTCAATTGGTGAAATACCATTTGCCATACCCCCAATGGCCATAGACTCGTATAAATCATCGCCATAGTCGATACCAAGTCCATGAACAAATTCTGAAATCTTAGACTTGTCGACTTGTTGGAAAGCTTGTACCGCAGGAACATTACGAGAATCGATTAATACAGAAGATAAATTACTAAGTCCCCAATAGCGACCATCCCAGTTATTAATACTTTGACCAGTACTATATGTATAAGGTTCATCAAAGAACTGATGTACAGTTGAAACATTATTATATTCAATCAATGGACCATAATCGAAAAGCGGTTTGGCAGTTGATCCAGGCTGACGTTTTACTTTCGCACGATTTAAACCCAGTGGAGTATACCCACGTCCACCACTCATAGCTAGAAGAGCACCATTTTCTACACTAGTTATAGCAATACCAAGCTGATCTTCATCATTTAAAAACTGATAACCATTTCCATTTGAAACATCATTAACAATATCCTGCATTGCTGTATCAAGCGTCGTATAAATAGCCATTGGTACTTCAAAAGGATTCACTCCAGTACGACTTCTAACCTCATCAATTACATAATCAATAAATGCCTGATAAGGATTACTTTTAGAATTGTCTTCCTTTGGCTTCAATAATGAAAGCACAGATAATTTTTCAGCTTCTTCCTTTTGAGCTTCTGAAATATACCCATGACGCACCATCAAACTTAATACTACACTACGTCGATTAGTACATCCTTCAGGATTACGATAAGGATTATAAAGATACGGATTATTAAAAAGTCCTACAAGTAAACTTGCCTCCGAAAGATTCAAATCAGAAACGCTCTTTCCAAAATAATACTGACTTGCTTGTTCTACACCATTAATACTTCCATAATTAGTACCACCAATACCAAATTCTTGAGAATTAACATAAAACTCTAAAATTTCCTCTTTAGTATACTTTTTCTCAATTTTAAAAATAGCCATATAAATATCAGTAAACTTACGAATAATTCCGCGAATACCACTAGCTTCACTTGAAGTATAAGTATTTTTTACAAGCTGCATGGTTAAAGTAGAAGCACCACCTGCATCAGAATTACCCATTGCTTGTTTTAAACTAGCTTTTGCAAATCTTGCTGCATCAAATCCATTGTGTTGGAAAAATCTTGAATCTTCTGTAGCAACCAGTGCATCCACAAATACTTGAGGAAGATCATTATATGTTACTAACACACGATTCTCTTTTCCGTAACGTGTAAGTTCTATACCATTCTTATCATATAAAACAGTAGCTTCCTTATTATATAATTTTGTAGAGTCAAAATCTGGAGCAGTAAAAATAATATAAAGGCCAAATGACAAAACACATGTTACAAAAATAATTCCAAGCACCATAAAAGAGGTTAGAATAATGTTTTTAGCTCTTCCTTTTTTCTTCTTTTTGTTTTTCTTTGATCCAAAAAGATCTTTCTTTAATTTTAACTTTTTCATGTATTACCTCCAAAATACAATTGATCAACGACCTTCAAATAATCCAGTGGAGGATCAATTTTTTCTTTTATTATATGACCATATTCAGAAATATAAGAAAAAGGAATACTCTTTCTTTCTGTTTGATCAATAAAATCCAAAAATACTTTTCCATCAAGCAAATAGACCTGTTGATTCATCATTATAATAATAAATACAATCCCACCATGTTCTAAAACACGCCTTATATGTATAATTTGATGAGGATGAAAATTATGGAGTGGAAAAGAAGTTTTATTTTGACTTTCCTTTGCTTCAAATTCAATGTATTTTTTGCAATAAAGTCCATTATAGTCTAATGTGGAAGGAGCTTTGAAATAAGCTTTATCAATCACTTTTCCCTTAGAAGTATAATGAACATCCACAACTCCAATCGGAGTAGGCTTCTTAAAAATAAGTGCAATATTCTTTTCTTCATAATACGTATTTGATAGGTTGAGCAAATTTTCTAAATCCATTCCACGATTTCCATAATGGACAACTGTATGAGTTTTCTTTTTGATATAGCTAGGATATTGCACAAATACCACCTTAATTCATTATACTATAAAATATGGAAATTTTCTACTCAAATATCCTATCAAAATCTTTGCTATATTTTGTCGAATTCACAAAAAATAAAAACGAAAAAAGATATACTAAATAAGAGGTGAAGTGAATGAAAGATTTGGATGTTGAAAAAATATTAAATGAAATGCTTTTAAAAGTAAAAGAAACAGAACATCTTTTACATGTTAGATCAATACTAGAAAGTGCAAAAAAAGAATAAAATATATGAAAGAATTACCATTTTGATGTCCTTGACGAAATCGCCATTTCTTGATAAAATTTGACATGGAAAGTGGTGATAGAATGGTGGAAGAAAAAATCGTCTTGAGTCCAACCGAAATTTATGAAAAAGAATTTAAAATTGACGCAAGAGGCTACCGTCCACAAGAAGTGGATAACTATCTAGACATCATAATTCGTGATTACACAGAGTTTATGACTATCATCAGGGGACAAGAAAAAGAAATAAATGGGTTGACAGAAGATAATGCAAAGTTGAAAAATGAAATCCGTAAATTAAGAAACATTTTAGAAACGCAAGAATCATCTTCTGGACGTAGTTCGAATGTTAACAATATTGATTTATTAAGAAGGATTAGTCAATTAGAGAAAATTGTATATGGCAAAAATGAATAATAACTGGACAAATGCTGCAAGGGTAAACTTGTAGAGGAAAGTCCATGCTCACACGTTTCTGTGATGAACGTAGTGTTCGTGCTAGAGGAAAAAATAACTCTAGGTAGTAGAAATACTAACGGCTTCGAATAAACCTAACCATGGTTTTAGTAGATGTAAAAGTGCCAAAGTGACGAAGAACCTGGAAACGGGGGAAGTGGAACGTGGTAAACCCCACGAGTGAGAAACCCAAATTATGGTAGGGGAGCTTATTTCCTTGGAATAAAGAACAAGAAATAGGACCGCAAGGTAGATAAATATTTGTCGCGCAAATTTTTGCGTACAGAACATGGCTTATAAGTTATTATTTATTTTTAAAGGAGTGAATTACTTTGGATAGACTGGGAAGCCTCTTAAAAGAAAAAAGAGAATCCAAAGGGGTTAATATCAGTGAAGCAAGTGGAGATCTAGAAATTAAGGAAGTAATATTAGAAAATATTGAAGAAGGAAATATTGGAGCTTTTAAAGATATCTTTGTTTTAAAAGAAAATATTAAAAGTTATGCCAAATATCTTGGCTTAGAGCCAGATAGCTTAATCGATGAATTCAATGAGTATTTATTTGAATACACTTCAAAAATTCCTATTAAAGAAATAGAAAAAGAAATAAAGTCATTAAATAGTAAAACAGAAAAAGAAGAATTAAAAATGAGTTCTCCATATACATTATCTTCAAAAAAATATCCCAAAAAATATTATGTGATGATTTATGCAATCATCATGTTACTAATATTGATTGTTCTTTTTTGGAGTATAAAACAAATCACAGGAAATACAAAAGCGTCGAATGTAATCAGTTATATAAAGTAGGTGTAATATGAAATTATCAAAGAATGTAAGTATCATTCATATCATATTCGTAGTAATAGCATTAATTCTTTTAATGATGCCATGGTATCAACTAGGAATTGAATTTCCAAACTTTATAGCAGGTGGAAAAATAATTATTGATACCAAATATCTTGTAGTAGGTTTCATA
>CAJUGF010000026.1:5568-22539 GCA_910585915.1 uncultured Bacilli bacterium
CCCTACACGACGCTCTTCCCATCTGTTTCATAACAATTATGATCATTTTAATGAAATTATGGGAATATAAATTAGAATTGACACAAAAAAAAGATGGAAACTTATTACTCAATATAAGAAGTGCTAGCGATAAAATTTTATTAAATGGATTATTAATCATTCTGGCATATAATGGCTTTTTATCAGTAGTTATTCCTGTCCTTATTGTAATCAAAGAAATTTTAACCGAAAGCATCAAAAAAATTAGTGCAGACAATGGCAAAATGTTAGAACGTAGTATTTTAGGAATTTTAGAAAAGACTTGTTTAAATTTGGGGTTAATTTTAATTTTATTTTATAACTTACCATTTGAACTATGGAATATTTTTTTAGCCGATGCTTTAATTTTAATTGGAACAGTAATGAGTGTAATTAATGGATGTATTTATTTCTGTCGTGCCAAAAATTTATTAATAGAAACAAAAGAATCAGAGTAATCTGTTTTTTTATTTGCATTAATTTATTCAAATAAAATCTAGAACTATACAGTGAAAAAAATTAAAAGTAATTCAAAAAAGTGGTAGATTTCTAAAATGTATCATTAAAAATATTTGATTTTTGTATGGAAATAGATACCAAACGAATGTTTGAGAAAAAGATTGACAAAGAAAATAATCTATAATAAAATGAACATGTATTAAAACGTGGGAGGATATATGAAAACAACAAAAGATATAAAAGATAAAGACAAAGCATTAGAACAGGTTCTGGCAGATATAGAAAAACAATTTGGTAAAGGTGCCATTATGAAATTAGGAGCTCAAGAACACATGGAAGTAGAGGTAACTTCGAGTGGTTCATTAATGCTTGATGTAGCCTTAGGTGTAGGAGGATATCCCAAAGGAAGAATTATTGAAATCTATGGACCAGAATCATCTGGAAAAACAACATTTGCACTTCAAGCTATTGCTGAAGTGCAAAAAACGGGTGGACGAGCAGCATTCATTGATGCAGAACATGCTCTTGACCCAGTTTATGCTAAAAATCTAGGCGTAAATATTAATGAATTATTATTGTCACAACCAGATACAGGAGAACAAGCTTTAGAAATATGTGAAGCTTTGGTTCGAAGTGAAGCTGTTAATATTGTTGTAATTGACTCTGTTGCAGCCCTTGTTCCTCAAGCAGAAATTGATGGAGATATGGGAGATAGTCATGTAGGACTTCAAGCAAGATTGATGAGTCAGGCATTGAGAAAATTATCAGGAACTATTAATAAAACGAAAACTACTGCTATCTTTATTAATCAATTAAGAGAAAAAGTAGGAGTAATGTTTGGTAATCCTGAAACAACCCCAGGAGGAAGAGCCTTAAAATTTTATGCAACCATTCGATTGGACGTTAGAAGAGGAGAACAAATTAAACAAGGCGATGGTGTTATTGGTAACAGAACTAACATCAAAGTTGTGAAAAATAAAGTAGCGCCTCCATTTAGAACTGCAAGTGTTGATATTATGTATGGTAGTGGAGTTAGCCGTGAAGGTGAAATCATAGATATAGCAAGTGAAATAAATGTTTTAGAAAAAAGTGGTGCATGGTATTCCTACAAAGGAGAAAAAATTGGTCAAGGAAAAGAAAATGTTAAAATATATTTAAAAGAGCATTTAGAATTAAAAGAAGAATTAGAAACAAAAATTCGAGAACATTATGGTTTTGCAAAAAGTACAGAAAAAAATTCAAAATCAAAAGGAGCAACAAAATAAGGTTGCTTTTTAAATGCTTAAATTCTTTTTTCTTGTAAAAAAACTGGTTTAAACTTATAATAAAAATATAGATTATGAAAATTTTCTATAAATAAAAAATAGGAGGAAAAAATGGAAATCAATATACTATCCATTCTTTTAACTCTATTGATTGGAATTTTAGTAGGTATGGGAATCTCTATGTTAGTAAATTACATAAGAGGAGTCAATGCTGAAAAAAAAGCTGATAAATTTTTAGAAGAGGCAAAAAAAGAAGCGGAAAAGCAAAAAAGAGATCGCCTTTTAGAAATAAAAGAAGAGTCACATAAGCTAAAACAAGAACTTGACATGGAAATTAAACAAAAAAAAGCCGAAATGAAAGAAAACGAAAGTCGCTTATTACAACGAGAAGCATCATTAGATAAACGAGATGAAATGCTGCAAAAAAGAGATGCAATGCTGGATGAAAAAGACTCTAAATTATTAGCGAAACAAACAGAATTACAAGAAAAAGAAGTTAAAATGGATGAAATGCACAAAGAAGAAATGGCTTTGTTAGAAAATATTGCAAAGTTTTCAAAAGAAAAAGCACATGATATGATTATGAAGCGCGTAGAAAATGATATGGCCAAAGAGATTGCTGAGTACTGTCATGAAAAAGAAACTGAAGCCAAACTGAATGCTCATGAAAAAGCCAAACAAATTATAGTAGAAAGTATGAATCGATACTCAGAAGACGTAGCGAGTGAGCAAACTGTAAGTACAATTAATCTTCCAAATGATGATATGAAAGGAAGATTAATTGGTAGAGAAGGAAGAAACATTAGAACAATTGAAGCAGTAACAGGAGTTGATTTAATAATAGATGATACTCCAGAAGCAATCGTAATATCAAGTTTTGATCTATTAAGAAGAGAAATCGCCAAGATAACTATTGAAACGTTAATTAAAGATGGAAGAATTCATCCATCAAGAATTGAAGAAGTATATGATAAAGTATCAAAAGATATGAATACCAAAATTACTGAATTGGGAACAGAAACCATTTATGAACTAGGAATCAGTAAAATGGATCCAGAATTAATTAATTTAATTGGAAAACTGCATTTCCGAACAAGTTATGGCCAAAATGCACTACAGCATTCCAAAGAAGTAGCAAACCTAACAGGACTCATGGCAAGTGAATTAGGAGAAAACGTCATTCTCGCCAAAAGAGCAGGATTATTACATGACATTGGAAAATCCATTGATTTTGAGATGGAAGGGAGTCATGTAGAAATCGGAATGGATATTGCTAAAAAATATCATGAAGATGAAATTGTAATCAATGCGATCGCCTCTCATCATGGAGATCATGAAAAGCACTCTATAATTGCAGCCCTTGTTGAAGTAGCAGATACGTTATCAGCAGCAAGGCCAGGAGCAAGAAATGATTCCTTAGACAATTACATTAAAAGATTAGAACAATTAGAAGAAATCGGAAATTCTTTTGATGGAGTGGAAAAAACTTTTGCAATGCAAGCAGGAAGAGAAGTGCGTGTAATGGTAAAACCAGACGAAGTAGATGACATCCATAGTTATAAAATTGCAAGAGAATTGAAAGAGAAAATTGAATCTGAAATGCAATATCCAGGAACTATTAAAATTATTGTAATTAGAGAATCAAGAGCACTAGAAGAAGCAAAATAAGCTTCTTTTTTTTATAGGTTCTGTTATAATGGAAAAGAGGTGTAAAAATGAGATTAATGATAGCAACTGAAAATGCTGCCAAAATAGAAAGCGCTAAAAGAGCATTTAGTGATTATTTTGAAAATATAGAGATAATTGGTGTGAAAATTGACTCAGAAGTAAATGAACAGCCAGTAAATGAGGAGACAAAACTTGGAGCAACCAATCGCTTAAACAATCTAAAAAAGTACTGCAAAGAGAATAAAATAAATGCAGACTATTATCTTTCTATAGAAACTGGAATCATAGATTTATATGGGACATACTTTAATATGAATATTGCAGCAATTTCCGATAACAGTGAAAAAATATCTTATGGAACATCAAGCGCATATCCCATTCCAAAGAAATATATAGAAATCATCAAAGAAAAAAGTCTAGGTACATTATTCAATGAAATATATGGTAATGATGAAACTCGCCATACCAAAGGTGGAGGAATTGAAGCCTTATCTCATGGCAAGATTAGTAGAGCTGATCTCGGCACTTCAGCATTTATTATGGCTTTAACTGAATGGATAAATGAAGTTTGGAGTGATTAGAAATGCGCTTAGTATCTTGGAATGTAGCGGGATTACGATCTTGTCTAAAAAAAGGCTTTGCCGATTTTTTTTCACGTATAAACGCTGACGTTGTTTGCATAGAAGAAGCAAAGTTAACCGAAGAAGAATTAGAATATCGACCAGAAGGATATGAAATATATTTAAATCCTGCTGAGAAAAAAGGATATTCAGGAACACTAATTTATACCAGAATAAAACCACTAAAAATATATTATGGAATGGGGATAGAAGAGCATGATCAAGAAGGAAGAATGATTACTCTTGAATTTAATAACTTCTTTTTAATTGCAATATATGTTCCTAATTCTAAAAGAGGATTGTTAAGACTCGATTATCGCATGAAATGGGAAGATGATTTCTATAATTTTCTACATAAACTAGAACGTCAAAAACCAGTTATTTTTTGTGGTGATTTAAACGTCTGTCATCAAGAAATCGATATTGCAAATCCAGAAAGTAATAAAAGAAGTCCAGGATTCACAATTGAAGAAAGAAATAAATTTTCGAGGATTTTAAACAGTGGATATATCGATACTTATCGTTATCAAAATCCGCACAAAAGAATATACACCTGGTGGAGTTATATTGGAAATGCCAGAGAACGAAATATCGGATGGCGTTTAGATTACTTTGTAATATCCCAAAAATTACTACCATACTTAAAAGAATCATATATATACAATGGAATATATGGAAGTGATCATTGTCCAATCGGACTTGACATGGAGATGAATTAAAAAAATGAAAATAAACTATGACTTATCATCCAAAGAATTAGTGAGTCAAATGAATATTGCAATAGGAATTTATCAAAAACGCAAAAGCTTAAAAAGAAGCAAAAAGAAAAAAATCAAAACATTTACTCAAATTTTGTTTCAAAAGTATACCATGTGCCTTATTGGTATCATGCTAATGGTATTAATAAGCACTTTTAAAAATTCAGACAATCTTAGCATGATTATTTTTAGTATAACAATACTTCTATTTCTCAAAAATACCATTTCACTAATAAAAAGCATCATAAAGTATAGAAGTCAGAAAAAAAGATATCAAAAAGGAACCATACGATTTAATAAAGATGGCTTAGTTGATATATATGAAGAAGAAAAAATGATATCAAGGTCTTGGGATGAAATAGAATTAATTGTGATGACTGATAAACTAATTTTAATATTTGATAAAGTAAATAGCTTTTTCATGATACCTAATGATACTAAGAAAGAAGCAAAGGTAAAACAAGTATTAGAAAAATACAAAATAAATGATAAACTGATTATAAAAGAACTTCCACAAAAATGGCAAAACATAATCTGGAACTATACAACATATATAATGATCTTTCTAATCATTACAGGACTTTATATCTTCTGGGATTACATCAATGTTTGTTTAATTGATCAAGAAATATATAATATAAATAATACAGAAGAACAGATTGATTTTCAGATAAAATCATATGAAAAATATGGGATAGTAGAAAAAGATTTAAAAGAATATTTTAAAAAATTTAAAGAAGCTAGAAAGAGCTACGAAGAAAATAAAGCAGAAACGATATATTCTTTTTTAACAATCGATGTTTTAAAGAAAAGAGATGAACTTGAAAAAATAAAAAATAGCTTAGAAGAAAAAGAACAAATTGCTTCTCAAGGAATTGAAATAATTATGGAATTATTAGAAGAAGAAACTGCCATGAAAGAGATAAAAGAACAAAATCTTGGAGAGTATTTTGAAGATACTTTTAAGAAATATGCCCTTACTGAATACGATGATTTTTACAAAGAAGGGTGGATAGAAGAACTTGCAAAAAATAAAAGTCAAATGACATATGTAAAACGTGCCCTAGAGATTTTAATCGAAGAACCAGAATGTTGGTACATTGAAAATGAAAAATTTTATATGAATGATAAAAATATAGAAGAATATAACAAAATCCATGATATCATCTTGGGAAGTAACTCAAATAAAGTGTAAAGATTTCTCATCAAAAGAGAAATTTTTAATTATCATAAGGAATTTAAAAATATCAAAAAAAAACAATCACTACCGATTGTTTAATTACTACTTTCTCTTACTTCCATAATAACAGGTAAAATAATAGGATGCCTTCCTGTAAGTTCGCTAATATAAGGATGTAGTTCCAAAATAATTTGATTTTTTAAGTCTGTATAATTATATGTTCCGCTTTGTAATGATTTATTAACAATTTCACTCACTTTTCGTTCAATTTGATTAATTAAATTTCCATTTTCATTAACCATTACAAAACCTCTTGTCGTAACATTTGGCTTTATAAGAAGCTTTCGAGTCAAAGGATTAATATTTAAAATAGTAAGCAAAATCCCATCTTTACTCATAAGCTTACGATCTTTTAACACAACTGAACCAACATTTCCAATCCGTGAACCATCAACATAAACGTCTCCCGCTTGCACAGGTTCTCCCCGAGTAACTTTATCATTTGATAATTCTAAAGTGTCACCATTTTGACAAATAAAGATATTTTCACTAGAAACGCCACAACTTTCCGCTAAAGCCTTATGAGCAGTTAACATGCGATATTCTCCATGAATTGGCATAAAATATTTTGGTTTAATTAATCGAAGCATTAGCTTTAATTCTTCTGCCTTAGCATGTCCAGAGGTGTGAATATCACTAAATTCAGAATTAGTAAAAACACGAACCCCCTTTAAATAAAGTTTATTAATAACTCGATTAACACTTGCAGCATTTCCAGGAATTGGATTAGAAGAGAAGACAACCAAGTCGTCATTCAAAAGAGAAATCTGTTTATGAACCCCGTTTGCAATTCTAGATAGTGCTGCTAAAGGTTCTCCTTGACTTCCTGTACACAAAATACAAATTTCATTTCGTTTTAAACTCTTTGCTTTGTTAGGATCAATAAAAATACTACGATCAGTTAAAAGGCCATTATTAAGAGCTAGTTCCACAATATTTTCCATACTGCGTCCAAAAACAATAATTTGACGATTATTCTTACGACATGTCTCAACAATATGTTTGATACGATAAGTATTAGATGCAAATGTTGCAATAATAATTCGGCCATGATGTCGACTAATAATATCATTCAAAGCTTCATCCACACAACTTTCACTTTTAGAAAAACCTTCTGATAAAGCATTCGTACTTTCACTTAATAAAAGTTGAACTCCTTCTTCACCAATTCTAGCCATTTTATGTAAATCAGCCATTGGGCCAATCGGAGTTAAATCAAATTTAAAATCTCCTGTTTCAAAAATAATACCATTAGGAGTATGAATTGCCATCGCATAACTATCAGGAATAGAATGGGTAGTAGTAACAAATTCTACTTCAAAATGCTTAAACTTAAGAATGGTGTCTTCATTATAAATTTGAATATTCTCATACTTAATATTATTATCCCATAATTTCTTTTTGATTAAATCAGTTGCAATCTGAGGAGCATGAATGACTGGAATATTAACATTTTGCAGTAAGAAAACAATACCGCCAATATGATCTTCATGACCATGAGTAATAATAAGTGCTTTAATACGATCTTGATTTTGTTTTAAATAAGTGACATCTTGTATAACATAATCAACACCCATAAGTTCATCTTCAGGAAACATAACTCCTGCATCAATAATAAGTAATTCATCTTTATGAGAAACAACATACATGTTCTTTCCAACTTCACCAAGCCCACCTAAAGTAATAACGGACGTAGTGGATCCTTTATTTTCCATAAAATCTTCCTTTCAAAATAAAAAAATAAAAGTTTTTTGTTGAACTAATTATAGCGCAAAAACTTTGTTTTGTAAAGGATATATGCTATACTAAAACAGAAGAGGTGTAGATAAATAATGAAAAAGAATGGTTTTACATTAGTAGAAATATTAGCTGTGATTGCTGTATTAGGAATATTAATTACTATTGCCTCTAAATCTGTTATAACAATTATGAATCGCGAGAAGCAAAAGTTAGTAAATGAAACGCAGAAAAACTTAGAAAGTGCTGCAATAGCATATATTCAAAGTGAACGAATAACACTAACAACTTGTAACACCTCCTTTGATCCACAAAATCCTAAAACAAATGAAAGGAATTGCTTTCGTGAAATAAAAGTAAATGATATTATAAAAAGCGGGTTATTTACCGATGATCAAAAATATTGTGATCGCGAAAGTAGTGTGCTAGTATATCGCTACAAAAGTGCTGAATATTCAGATTATCGTGCATATATAAAGGAAGGAACATGTAAATAAAATGGGACTATTTGATAAATTTAAAAAATTGGTTTCTAAAAAAGAAGAAATATTAGAAAAAGAACCAGAAAAATTAGAACAAAATGAAGTAGAAATTAAAGAAGGGCTAGAAAAATATGAAAAAGGTCTAACCAAAACAAGAGAAGAGTTTGTTTCTAAACTTAGTTTATTAGGCCATAAATACACCAAAGTAAATGAAGCCTATTTTGAAGAATTAGAAGATTTATTAATTATGGCGGATATTGGTGTAAATACAGTATTTAAATTTTTAGAAAGATTAAGAAAAAGAGTTAAAGAAGAAAACATTACAGACTTTGACTACTTACAAGAAGTAATCGTCGATGAACTATTTATTATTTATGTTAGCGGTGAATCATTATCTGATAAAATTAATATGCAAAGTGAAGGCCCAACAGTCCTTTTAATGGTTGGAGTCAATGGAGTTGGGAAAACAACTACCATAGGAAAACTGGCTAACAAATATCAAAATATGGGGAAAAAAGTTATGCTAATTGCTGCAGATACCTTTAGAGCGGGAGCAGTTCCGCAATTAAAAGAATGGGCAGAAAAAACAGATAGCTTATTTTATGGAAAAGAGAATACTGATCCTTCAGGAGTTATCTTTGATGGATTAACAAAAGCGAAAGAAGAAAATGCTGATATTGTAATAATTGATACCGCAGGCCGCCTCCAAAATAAAGTGAATTTGATGAAAGAATTAGAAAAAATGAATAAAGTGATTGGAACGATAATTCCAAATGCTCCACATGAAACATTACTAGTCATAGATGCAACAACAGGACAAAATGGCATCATGCAAGCAAATGCCTTTAAAGAAATTACCGACATTACAGGAATAGTCCTAACAAAATTAGATGGTACTGCAAAAGGTGGTATAGTTTTAGCAATCAAAGAAGAAGTAAACATTCCAGTAAAATTTATTGGTCTTGGAGAAACCATGAACGACTTAGAAACTTTTGATATAGAGAATTATATTTATGGATTGTTTAAGGATATGATGCAATAATGGAAAAATTTGTTTATTATACCAAACTGTTTGATTGTTATAAAAACTTATTGAACGAAAACGAAAGAGACACGTTCTCATATTACTATGAAGAGAATCTTTCGATGCAAGAAATTGCAGATAATCGTTCTGTGAGTAAAAGTGCCATTGGAGCAACCATCAAAAATGTTGAAATGAAATTGACATCCTATGAACGCTTGCTTCATTTAGAAGCGAAACAAGAACAGCTAAGAGCTCTCTTAGAAACAATAACCGATGAAAAATTAAAAGCACAAATAGAAAAAATAATGAAATGAGTTGATAACATGTTTGAATATATGGGAGATAGACTATCTAATGCCATTAAAAATATTCGTGGTTTAGGACGTATCACAGAAGAAAATATAAGTGATGCGATGCGAGAAATTCGTATGGCTTTGTTAGAGGCTGATGTTAACTATCAAGTAGTAAAAGAATTTGTAGCAAATGTAAAAGAAAAAGCATTAGGATTAGATGTTGGTAAAAGTTTAAAGCCAGATGAACTATTTATTAAATTAGTAAAAGATGAACTAATCTCTTTACTTGGAGAAACTTCGGCACCATTAGTAGTAGAAAAAAATCCTACAATCATTATGTTAGTAGGACTTCAAGGAAGTGGAAAAACAACTTCTTGTGGAAAAATTGCCAACTTAGTAAGAAAAAAACACAAAAAAAATCCACTATTAGTAGCTTGTGATATTTATAGACCTGCAGCCATTGATCAATTAAAAGAAATTGGAGCATCACTAAATATTCCTGTATTTACTGAAGGCAAAATAAAACCGACCGAAATTGTAACACATGCTCTAGAATATGCTAAAGAAAATCATCATGATTATATTATTATCGATACCGCAGGACGATTACATATTGACGAAGCTCTTATGCAAGAATTAAAAGACATTACTGAAATAGTAAATCCTGCCGAAACCCTTTTAGTAATTGATGCTATGATGGGACAAGATGCAATTAACGTTATCAAAGGCTTTAATGAAACTTTAAAATTAACAGGAACTATTTTAACGAAATTAGATGGAAATACCAAAGGTGGAGTGGCATTATCAATAAGACATCTAACCAATGTTCCTATTAAATTTGTAGGAGATAGTGAAAAATTAGACGGTTTAAGTGAATTTCATCCAATAAGAATGGCTGAAAGAATTTTAGATATGGGTGACATCATGTCCATAGCTGAAAAAGTAGAAAATATTATGGATGAGGAAGAAGCAACCAAACAAGTAGAACGAATGAAAAAAGGAAACTACAATCTAGAAGATTTCCTTGCTAACTTAAAACAAATCAGAAAACTAGGGCCATTAGAAAACATTTTAAAAATGCTCCCAGGAGCAAGAAAAATGGGTTTAAATAATATCAATATTGATCCCAAACAAATGGCGCATATTGAAGCAATCATTCTATCCATGACACCATATGAAAGAAAACATCCAGATTGTTTAAAAGCATCAAGAAAAGTTCGTATCAGTAAAGGTTCTGGGCGTCCTGTAGAAGAAATCAATCGTTTACTAAAACAATTTGAAGAAATGAAAAAAATGATGAAAATGATGAACAATGGAAATTTAAAATTACCATTCTAAACTAGGAAAATAACCTAACCATGGTTATTTTTTTTACATAAGATAGATTAGAAAGGAATGGTTGTAATGTTTAAAAAAGATCGTTGTGGAGAATCTATGCAAGCAACTGCTAATTTTAATGAAATGGAAAGCATGAACATGAATATGGATTTTAGTTACATGAACAATATGCCTATGAATAATTGTTGTTCAATGAATCCATGTATGACTGAAATGTGTCCACCAGTATATGAGTGTCCACAAGAAAGAGTATGTCATCGTACCATCAACTATGAAGTACCACATATGATTCCATGTCATACAAGAATGATTAATCATCATGTATATCATCATAGTTATACTCCATGCTATTCATATTCAGAAGAAGATGAATATTCAAATGTATATGGTAATCGTTGCTGCTAGTTAAAATCTCTTCGGAGATTTTTTTTAAATGAAAAAAGAGATTTGTTTCTTTTCTTTTTTCGTGATAAAGTAAAGAAGGAAGTGATGAAATGAGCTTTTTAAACACAAAAGAAAATTACATTAAAACAAAATTAGAAGAAATGGGATTGAAATCAGAAAAAGTAAGCATTGTTCCATCTTCAAAACCAGAATTTGGTGAATTCCAATATAATGGCATCATGGCTTTAGCAAAAGATTCGAAAAAAAATCCAAGAGAGTTAGCAGAAGAATTAATAGAAAAGTTAAAAGATGACAAAGATTTTGAAAATTTATCAGTAGCAGGGCCTGGTTTTATTAATATAACCTTTAGTAAACAATCATTAATGAATTTAGGAAATGGGTTATTACAAACAAAAGAATATATTGAAAAACTTCCTAAGAAAAAAGTAATTATTGATTATGGTGGACCAAATGTTGCTAAAGTTTTGCATGTAGGACACCTAAGAAGTGCAAACATTGGAGAAGCTTTAAAACGTTTAGCAAAAAAATTAGGTTATGAAGTGATAAGTGACATCCATCTAGGAGACTATGGACTTCAAATGGGAATGATCATGTTAGAAATCGAAACACGCTATCCAACACTTTCTTGCTTTCAAGAAAACTTTAACGAAGAAGAAGTAAAAGACTTACCAATTACCAATGAAGATTTAATTGATTTGTATCCCATTGCAAGCCAAAAAGCCAAAGAAAATGAGAGTATTATGGAAAGAGCTAGAAATATTACTTACTTACTACAACAAAATGATCCAAGATACAAAGCATTATGGAATACCATATTAAAAATATCACTCAAAGATATGAAAGACCTTTATCAAAAACTAAATGTAGAATTTGATTTATGGAAAGGGGAAAGTGATGCTGAAAAAGTAATTCCAGAAATGATAGAATACTTAGAACAAAAAAATGTCATCAAAGAAAGTGAAGGAGCAAGGGTAATCGAAGTCGAAGAAAATACCGATAAACTTCCAGTTCCACCATTACTGCTTATAAAAAGTAATAAAACAGTATCTTATGAAACAACTGATTTAGCAACTCTTTGGGAAAGAGAAAAAGAATATCATCCAGATGAAGTTTGGTATGTAGTAGATAAAAGACAAGAACTTCATTTCACCCAAGTATTTCGGGCTTCCAAAAAGACAGAAATTATCAAAGAAAATACAACCCTAGAATTTATTGGCTTTGGAACCATGAATAGTAGTGATGGACGTCCATTTAAAACAAGAGCAGGAGGAGTAATGTCCTTAAGAAATTTAATGGATATAGTAAAAACAGAAACTGAAAAAAATATGATTCCATCCATTACTGGCAAAGAAAGAGAAGAACTAGCAGAAGTGATTGCTGTTGGAACTTTAAAATTTGCTGATCTCTTATCACATCGTGCTACTGATTATATTTTTGATCCCGAAAAATTTAGTGATGCCAATGGAAAAACAGGACCATTTATTATGTATTCAACCATTCGTATGCGTTCTTTATTACAAAAAGCCAAAGAACTTAATATAGAAGAAATCGAATTTAAAACATTAAAAGGAACTAGTGATAAAAAAGTATTACTTCAAATATTAAATCTTCAGAAAACTTTAGAAAATGCCCTAGAAGAAAAATCGCTTCATGAAATTACAAATTATTTATACAATCTAAATAATACCTACAATAATTTCTATTCAGAAAACAGAATATTAACAGCAGAAAATGAAGACTTAAAAAAATCTTGGATTGCCTTAACAAAAATAGTCTACGAAATTAATACTCAATTATTAAATATACTAGCAATTGAGCTACCAACAAGAATGTGAATTTTGCATTTTTCAAAAAATAGTGTTATAATACGCCTTAAATTAAAAAAAGGGGCGTTTTTTAGTGGATTTAAAAAAAGAAATATTAGATTTTTTAAAAACAAAAAAAGATTGGGATCAAGTAACACAATCATATTACATATATGTAACTTTATGTAAAATGTTTTCTTATGATTGCCATTTTTTATTTGGAAGTGAAACAGAAAAAAAGAAGATATATAACAGAAAAATAGATATTAGTAATGTAGATACCTTTGAAATTGTATGTTCAAGTTGGTGCTATATAGCCAAAAAATTATTAAAAGAAATAGGAATAGAAAGTGAAATAAAATATGATGTCCTTCCTCATGTATATTTAATTATAGATTTAAATCCATATAAGATAAAAATGGATCCTATGAAAGATGGATATGATTTAACAAGAATCAAGATAGGTAGCAAATCACACGGCTTTAATGATCTAAATCATAATATGGATTTTCAAGAAAAAATAAAGAAGAGTGCAGATATGATATACAAAAAATATGATATATTCGCAGATGAATGTGTAAATATACTCCAACAAGAACTTAAACGATATAGCCAAAATAAAAATTTTATGACAGGAAAAAAATTTGATAACGAAGTATTTATAGAAAAGATAAATATAATTATTAATTTAATTAATACTACAAGTTTAGTAAAGCGGTTTGACGATACTGATCGATATATTGACTATTTAGTAATTAAACTACTATCAGAATGGGAAAAAAGTAAATTTCATAAATACCCATTTTGGAATATTGAGAATGGAACATGGGACATATTAAATCCAATTGCATTAGAATTTTTTGAAAAATCGTCACTTTGCTATAAAATGTCACAACAAGAAGAAAAATATGTAATACAACAGATTTCATATGATGAAATGAATTATTATTTAGATAATTATGAAGGAAAAATAAAAGGTCTTTATCGCGGATTAACTATGTAAAAAACGTATTTTATGATATAATGCTTTCATAAGGTATGGTGGTTCAAAATGAGAAAAAATGGATATACATTACCAGAACTATTAGTAGTGATAGGAATATTAGGAGTGATTGCATTAATTACTATAACAAAAGTAAGCTTTGCTTTTGAAAATATTAATAATCCAGAAGAGCAAAAAAAAGAAATCAATAGTTTAGTAGAACAAGCAACGATTGCTTATGCCAAAAGTAAAGAAGACGAATTTAAAAAAAATGAAGATACATATATATTTGCTAAAGAAGTTGCTGCAGCAGGATTTCTCTTTGAAAGAGATGAATATAATAGCAAAAAAGTAAAAGTTAGCTACAATGAATCTACAAAATCATTTCAAGCAGAAGTAGTAGAATAATGGCAATTACCAAAACAGATTTTATTGAATTTTCAAGATGTCCAAGGTATGTAGCATTAGAAAAAGTAAAACAAGAGCGTTTAGATGCAGATGTATCTTATGAAGAATACAAAAATAAAGAGTATCGTGATTCATTAGAAGAACTCCTAGCTTCTATGTATGAACAAGAAGAGGATAATAATAAATTAATAAATAAAATAGATATCACAAATCGTCAACTAGAAGCGATGATGGATTATTATAAAAAAGTCGAGAGCGAAGCAGGAAAGTTAGTTGAAAAAATGTTTCCTGGAAAAACAATTTATGCATTAGAAACCAAAAATCAAGAAAGCTTTGATTTTTCTTATCGTGGTTTGAAATTTCTATGTTATGTAGATATTTACAATGAACAGAAAGATACAATTAATATTATAGAGGTAAAGGCTACAACTAGTAAAAAATATGTAAATTTACAAGGGAGCTATCCCAAAGGACCAAAGTATTCAATATTTACACAAAAAAATAATATTTACACTTTAAAAGAATATGTAAAAGATTATCCTTTAGAAGAAGAAATGCCATGGAGTATATATGAAGAACGAAAAGAAAAATTAAAAGATCGCTTTGGCATTGGGTCTTATATTTATGATTTAGCAGTTCAACGCTTCATTATTGAAGGAGAATACAAAGAATCAAAAAACGAAGAGAAGCTAAAAAATATTAATTATTACTTGGCCGTTTTAAATGCAGATTATAGATTTGATGGTACCTATGAGAATAACGTTCCAATTTATTCCAAAGATCAAAACGGCAATGAATTAATTACATTATTTGATATGAATGAGTTAACCAAAGAACTTCTTCCTAACATAAAAAAAGATGCCGATAACATATATCAAAATTTAAAAGAGAGCAATGCAGCACCATGTCCTTTAGGTAGTTTTTGTAAATTTAAAAAACAAACCCAATGCAAGTTTTTTACACCTATTTGTGGAAGTGAAATACCGAAAAAGAATTCTTCTTTAAGTTACATCCATAATGGAAGAGGCTTTAAAGATGAAAATGGACAATATCACAAAGGCCTACAATTAATCAATGAAGGGTATCGAAACTTAATGGATATTCCTGAACATTGGATTAAAAATCCTAATCACAAAATTCAAAGAGAATGTTATTCTAAAAAAGAAATATATATTAATAGAGAAAAGATTCGAAAAGGAATAGAACAATTAGAATATCCAATTTATCATTTAGATTTTGAAACATTTCCATGTCCAGTTCCAAGATTTAAAGGAGAAAGTCCCTTTACACAATCACCATTTGAATTTAGTTTACATATAGAAACTTCTCCAGGAAAATGTGATTGCTATAAGGATAATATTGTTTTTCTTGCTAAGACAATGAAAGATGAAAGAGAAGAATTAATTCAAACCTTACTTCATAATGTAGATGTAAATAAAGGAACATTATTCGCTCAAAATGTAGCTTTCGAAAAAGGAAGAATAAAAGAACTTGCTAATATATTTCCAAACTATAAGGAAGACTTAATGAAACTATACGATCGAGGATTTGATTTAATATGGCTTGTAAATAATAATCAAAAACTATATGAAGAATTAGGATTTACCAAAGAAGCCAAAACAATAAATTACTACCATAAAGATTTAAGTGGTTCCTATTCTATCAAAAAAACCCTACCAATCTTTTCTAAATTATCTTATGAAAACCTTGATGTGAAAAATGGCACAGAAGCCATCATAGAATATGCAAATTATAACAAAATGACAAAAGAAGAATTAACATTAAAGCAAGAGGCATTAAGAATTTATTGTCGACAAGATACTTGGGCTATGGTAGAAATTTTAAATGCTCTTCGTAAGCTGTCAATTGAATGTACAAAAATAGCATAATTCTTGTATGATTTACAGTATGTTTAGTATGATATTAATGTAAGGACGTGAGATTATGTTATATCCATCAATTGACAAACTTCTTAACATAGTCGATTCAAAATACATGCTAGTGCATATTGCAAGCAGAAGATCAAAAAAAATGCTTGAAAATGATCACTACCAAATGAATGAAAAGGATTATGTTAATAAAAAGCCCCTAGGAAGAGCTTTAGAAGAAGTTGAAAAAGGACTTATTCAAGTAAAAGTAGGAAAGGAATAAGTCTTTTTTATTGCAATAAAAAATAAAAACTCGGATTAATAATCCGAGTTCAGTGTTCATATGGTGGAGGATATGGGATTCGAACCCGTGACCCCCACGGTGCAAGCGTGGTGCTCTAGCCAGCTGAGCTAATCCCCCAAGAACAAATTAATGGTATCATAAAAAAAATATCATTGCAAGTGCTTTTTTCTTAAAAATGAAAGAAAAAGAATAAAAATAAAAAAATATGTTATAATAGCTCACTAGAAAAGAGCGAAAACTATAAAAAATTTAGATAAAGAACTAAAAAATGGTTTAATATTAATTTCATTTGGAATT
>CAJUGF010000027.1 GCA_910585915.1 uncultured Bacilli bacterium
AATTGCTTCTAAATCTTATTGCACATTATCTATGCACTTCTTTTTTTAAAATACAAAAATTTATATAAAGAAATAAATTTCTTTTTTAGTGTTGACAAGCCCCTAAAAAAACGGTAAAATGTACGCTTGTTGGGGTGAATTTTATGAATATCAAGGAGATGTTATTAAAACAAAAAAAATTGTTAAAAATAAATAATATTTTTTTAAAGAATCCTATAAAAATAAATAAAAAAACATTACTAGCATTTGCTTTTTTTATTTTGGGAACAAGTACAGGATTTCGTAATATTAAGGATATAGATCTTGTTTGTAATAAAGAGAAAGAGGAAGATTTAAGTATTTTTCAAATGGATGATTATGATGATTTGTTAAAGCAGGAACTTTCTACATATTCATTGCCTTCTTTTCCAATTGAAGAAGAAATTACAGAAAAGACTTCTGATGTGGAAGAAGTAAAAACTGTTTCTGTCAAAGATGTATCAATTTTAGATAATCAATATTCTCTGTATGAAAATATGATAGTTGATGAAAGTGTTATTGCCTTGTATGAGGAAGAGGAGAGAAAAAGAATTCATTCATCAGTGTTAGAAAATTATGAATTGTCAGATTCTGATTATTTTGTACTTGCTGATAATATTATTGCTGTTTCTAATGAATTAGGTACTGGTTATTCTTCTTATGAAGCAGTGGATCGTTTTTTTTACGATTTGTCTAATATTTCAAAAGAAGAAAAAGTTTGTTATATTTTAGAACACTATGATCTTACTCCTGAAGAATTTCAAGTATTATCTGCTTGTGTGTTAGCTGAAGCAAAAGGTGATGCGACATGTTATGTTGATGCTTATGCAGTTGTTAATACTATTTATAATCGTGTTATTAGTAATTCATGGAGTAATGCTTTAAGTAATTCTTTATATCAACAAGTTATGGGTAAGGGGCAATTTCAAGTAATTGCTGATCAACGTTATTTAGAATATATGAATACAACAGATGAGGTTGGGTATGATGCAGTGCTTGATTTATTATATTCTGAGGTTCCTATGCATAATTATTTGCAGTTTGTTGCTAATGAAAGAGACTCTGATGGAAAAGTGCAGTTTGTTCCATCTGGCAATCGATATCATAATCTCATTCGTGATCGTAAGAGTGAAAAATATTAAAAAATGTCCAATATTTTGATAATATTGGGCATTTTTGTTTACTTTTATTTTTTCATTGAACATGTAATTTAATTTTGTTTTGTTTCTTTTAGTATTATTGTTAAGAAGCAAAAATAAACTATAGTAGATGATCCTCCATAACTGAGGAAAGGTAGTGGAATACCCATTATGGGTAGTAATCCAATGTTCATTAAAATATTTTGAAATTGATTTATGAAAAACATAAAGATGAAACCAGAGATAAAGTAATGTTCTTTGGTTTTTCTTTTTCTTTTCCATAAATTTAATAAATAGACATCAATAAAAAAGTAACAAATCAAGAGTATTAAGTTTCCTAAGATGCCAAAGGTGTTAGTAGTAAGTGCAAAGGCAAAGTCTGTTGGGGCTTCTGGAATATAAATTCTGGTATTGTCTAAGTTAAACAAGAGAAATGGGGCACTACCAATTGCTGTGAGGGCATTATCTATTTGAAGTCCTTTTTGAAAATTCAGTAATCTTTCTACACGATAGAAAAAGGATGTTCCAATTATTTTAATTAGGAAGTCTTGATGGTGAGTGTAGATGTAAAAGAAAGAAATTAGCATACTTATTATGAAACATGTTAGGGCAATGAACCATTTTTTAGAAATTGGTGAAGCAAACGTTATGGCTATAGCAATGATAAAGTAAAAGACAATTGCTCCAGTGTCTGGTTCTAGAAATACTAGTATGGAGGGTATGGTAATAATAATAATTACTTTTAGTAAGTATTTTATTTGATCTTTCCATGATCTAAAAATTTGTTCATTTGTTATTTTTGTTAGATATAGACAAAGAATTAATTTCATTAATTCACTTGGTTGAAAACTGAATATTCCTAAATTAAACCATGCTTTAGCGCCTTTTGTAGTGCTTCCAAGAAATAAAACAGCAATTAATAACAAAATGTTTATTAGATAAAGGATATGACTGTAATCAAATAACCATTTTATTTTAATTTTATTTTTAAATAATATGAGAGTTATACCTATAATAAAGAAAATGCTTTGTTTTAAAAGATGTTTAGTATATAAAGGACTTATGACTCTTGCATGATACATGATGAAAAGACTTATTGTTAAGATAATAAGTAAGGGAATATAAAATATAGTATTTTTTATTTTTTTTGCTTTCATATTTTTATTATGTCTTAAAATTTTATTTTAATCATAAAATGTTTTGAGGTGTTTGTTATGAATAAGAATTTGCCGAATGTTTTTGCAAATCCAATTTCAAAAAAATTAAAAAATACTCAAGAAACTTATTATGGAAATGATCGAATGGAGAGAAGTGTTGATTCTGTTTCAGTAGAGAGAAAGATTCAAGCAATCTTTGCTTCTCGAGAGTTTGTTTATAAGAGTAGGGTCGAGATTACAACTTCTATGGGAACTAAGGATTGTGTTATTGTTGGAAAGACAGATAAATCGCTTTTAACCCTTGATAATGAAACAATTCCTATTGCATCTATTTTAGATATACGAAAAATATAAAAAGGAGTGTAGTACTCCTTTTATATAATTTCATCAATATATTTTTTTAATAGTTTGGCATTACTACCAAAAATGATTTTTAATTGATTATCAATTTCAACGATTCCTTTGGCTCCTAAGCGTTCGATTGCATCTTTGTCAACTAAAGTTATATCTTTTAAAATTACTTTGAATCTTGACATGTTACATTCAGCATTAATGATGTTATCTTTTCCCCCTAGATAACCAATTAATTTGTTTGCTTCAATATGAAAGTCTTTCTTCATTAATTTTATTACAATTAATGAAATTAGTCCTAAAGCAAGTACAATTAAGGCATATTGAATTATTGTATCCATTTTTTTATCACCTGCTTAAATTATACACTAAATTAAAATAAAATAAAACAAAATAATCCGCTTTAAGAGTTAGCACGTATTTAAAAATATTTCATAAATTATTAATGAGAATACATGAAAGGGTGAATGATATGTGTAATAATAATAACAATAACAATAGTGGATCAAACTGTATTGCTGAAATTTTAAATGTTATTTTGGTTTTACAACAAAATGCGTGTCCAGAAAATTGTTTAGATTCTTGTGATCGTCCTGTTTTGGGTGGTGGACCAAATTGTTTAATTTGCAATACAAGACCAATAATGCTTTATACTTGTGGTTGTTGTGGAACTCCATGGAGAATGCCAATTACAAAGGATTCCATTGCGAATTGTGATGCTACTACAACACCAGAAGGTGCTTGTTCTAGTGTATTCCGTGTAGAAAAAGTAGATGGTAATTGTTGTACTTGTCGTGTTTTACAGGATAATCCAGATACTACTAGTTTGAATCCATATGTTGCTACTAATTCTTTCTTTACAATGGACTTATCTTGTGTCTGTGCAATTCGTTGTTTATCAGATACATATGTAGAATGCGTTTAAAAAATATAAAAAGCATTATAAAAAAGAGAATCTAAATTCTCTTTTTTGTGTTTTATTAACATTAATCATAGTTGTAAAAGCGATATAAGTTTATGGTTGGTGTGTTATTAAAACGAAGGCTTAAATTTTCTGTACCAATCCCAGATGATACATACATAATAGTATCATCTTTTTCATATTTTCCTTTTGTGTATTTTCCTGTTTTGGGTTTATCGATTAATCCTCCTAGATAAGGAATATCAATAAGTCCTCCTAGAGAGTGTCCACTTAATATTAAATCTATTTCCTTGGTATTTATTTCATTTAGTATTTCTGGTTCATGAGCAAGTAATATTTTGTAATTAATATTTTGTTCTGTTGTTTCCAGTGTTTTTTGAAGATTATATTCTTGATTTTGAATAGATGAGATTCCACTAATTTGAATTGGATTTATTCCATTGTCAAATATTAATACATTTTCATTTTCTAATATTTTAAATCCAGTTTCGTTCATAATTTCATTAAATAGTTCTATATTTTTATAATCACTATCTCCTCGAATAGCTAATTTCATTAATTTGGCATTTATTTTTTTTAGTGAACTTTTTAGAAAGTCTATATTTTTATCAGACAGATTAATACTGTTATCAAAAAGGTCTCCAGTGAAAACAACAATATCTCCTTTGGTTAGGTTAATTTGATTAACCATTTTTTCTATTTCTTTTTCATTAGTTGTTTTTCCAAAATGAATGTCAGTAAATTGAACGATTTTAAATCCATTCCAATTCGGATTTAATTTTTCTTCAATAATAGCTGTTTCGGTTATAGTTATGAATTTGTGAATCCAAATGTAGGAATAGCAAAATAATAAAATAAGTCCAATCACACTAAAAAGGATTATTTTTTTTAGTAGGGAATGTTTTTTTGGTTGTTTTTCTGTTTTGTTTTCTTCTATTATTTTTTCTTCTTTCATTATAATCCAACCATTCCACTTATTATGATTATTAGTAGTGTTAACGTGTTATGGAAACAATGTGCTAATGTAGATACAAAAATGTTGTCTGTTTCATAATAACTGAGAGCAAAAAAGAAGGCTAGAGTACTGTAAGGTAAGAGAAAGAAAATTTGTTTCCAATTTGCCATAAAAGATTCAATTGTTAAGGGATCAAAACTATTAATGACGTGTAAGCTTGCAAAGATTAACGATGTAATAATAGCAAAAAGATATTTATTTTTGAATGCTTTTTTAAACGATTTACGAAATACTAATTCTTCAATAAAAGGTCCGATGAAACACATAATTACACCAGCATATAGAGGTAATATTTTTAATACTTCACGGTTCTGAGCCTCGTTTCCTGAAATTGCTCCTCCTGTAATCATTAATACGATTAAGTTTGCAAGAATGGTAAGTCCAAAACCTTTTGCCCAAGTTTTCATGCTTAATTTTGAATAATTTTTTCTGTTTTTAAAAAAGTTTTTCCATTCTTTTTTTAATGATTTATGAAACATTAGTATTAATCCTAAAACGACTAGTAGATAGTAGCCTACATAAGTTAAATTAGATAACCAAAAGTTAGGACTTGTGGCCCATTCTTTAAATATTTTAAAATAAATAATTGGTAAAATTCCTTGATATGCAATAATTAGAGTAATCCCTAAAAAAAAGTAAAGGGGAGATGTTTCCTTTTTTTCTTTCATAAGTTTATCCTTTCTATTCTTCTATAAATCCACGATCTTTTAGTTTGTCTACTAAGGAACTATAGGTTGATGATCCAATTAAACGATTAATGGTTGTTTTTTCTGTTCCTTCATTTATAAAAATTGTTGTTGGAGTTCCTTGAATGTTGAAAAGACTAGAAACTTTGTTATTTTCTTCTTGATTTTTTCTCACTTTTGTTAAGTCGAGTTCATATGCTTCTATATTGTAGTCATTTAATACTCTTTTTAAAATAGGTTTGTATTCTTCACAATGCGAACATCCATCTTGTGAAAATAGTAAAATAAAAGTTTCTTTCTTTTCTAGTTTTTGAAATAGTTCCTCTGTAGTAATCTCTATTAATTTATTTTCTTTTTCTTTGGGTTTTAAAGTAAGGAATAGTATTATTCCTAAGAAAATTGTTATACATAATGCTCCAATTATAATCCATTTTTTTTTCATATTTACCACCTTTTAAAAATATAGCACAAAATTTTAAGAGTAGCAATGGAACAGCTTGAATTTCTTAGTATGCTGTGTTACAATTAGATTGTGAAATTTTAGGTTGGTGACTGAAAAAAATGATGAAAAAAGTTTTTTTGGGATGTCTCATTATAACATTTTGTCTTTATTTAGAGAATGTCAATGCTGCATCCTTGTGTGAATACTCTGAACAAGTAGAGCTATCAAATGTGGCTTCCACAATACAAACAGGATATGATATTCAACGAGTGATTATTGATATGGAAGGTAATGTTGTTACTGGGGTATCAGAAGATGAAGTGACAGATGATTCGATGTATATGTTTTCTACACGATCTAATGTTTATGTTAATAATTTAACAGAAAAGGTTTATATTCATATAACTTCTGATAAAGGGCTAGATCGAACATATCATTATAGTGACACTATGAATGGAAATATTTCATTTGATGGTGGTAACTTTGATGAAATTGTTAATTACAAAGTTGAAGTTTTATCAGACAATATTAATTGTAGTAATGATTTGATTCGGACAATTGATTTTGTTACGCCAATGGAGAATCAATTTTTCTATTTAAATATGTGTTCTCAAATTCCTGATTTTGAGTATTGCAAACAATATGTGACAGCGCCTTTTATGTCTTCGGATAATGAAATTCGCAAAAATATTGAAGCGGCATATTTAAAGTATGTGAATGGGTTAAAAGAAGAGGAAGAGGAAAAGAGTAAAGGATTCTTTGAAAAAATAGGAGATTTTATTGAAAAGAATAAAACAATTGTTTATTCTATTGTTGGAGTGATTGTTGTTGGAGGGGCTCTTGCGACTGTTGTGATTATTAAGAAGCGGAGGAGTAGGTTGTTATGATAAAATATTTGAAAAGGTTATTATTTGCTTTTGCGGTTGTTTTGCTTATGCCGCAGTTAGTTTTTGCTGGAACTTATACTTGTGACACGAAAACGTATACTGTTTCTAAAACAGATAGTGTTGTTTTGAAGTTGAATGGTGGGGATTATACTTTAAATTTTTATAATGCTTCACGAAATGGTGGTTCAGTTAAGGCTTTTTGTTTGGATCCTGGAAGACAGGGGCCTAAAGGTGTAGCGTATGCTTGTGATGAAGTAATTGATTTAACTGGACAAACAGTAGGTGTTGGATCTTTACGTCATGCACTTTATATTGCGATGGCAAGGGCTTATTATAAGTTATCTATCGATGGGCCGAATGATTCAACAGCTAATGGACGTGCTGTTGGTGAATTGGTTTTTCGTTGGTTAATGTTTAATTATCAAGCTGGTGATGAAAAGAATAATGGGTTTAAGGGAGCGCAACAAGCGCATGCTTATTTTGTGATGGATTATGGTGGAGTATTAAATAAGTATTGGAATGGAATCACTGATACTAATACTGCTTCTATTGTTAATATGGCTCGTCCTATTTTTGAAGATGCAAAACGAGTAGGAGACAAAGTGTTGCACGGTTCAACTTATGATCAATTGGTGAGCGCTGAGGAACTTCCTAATGAAAAATTCCAATATGAAGTTAATGTCGAGGAAGATCCTTCTATGGGTGGAAGAAGAATGTACCGAGTGCATTTTACTTCTACACCATCTGATAGCACAGTTTTCTGGGGAGATTTTGAACCCTCTATCGAAGGAGGATCGATAGAAGAATTTTCTCGGGAGGATGAATCTACTTTTATCATTAAAGCACGTGTTCCTTCGTCAGGAACTTATAAACTGACTCTTAAGGCGAAGTACTGGAAGAAAGGTTCCCTTATTACTAACATGCGAATCTTAAAATCAACAGGAAGTACAGAACTACAAAGAATGTTGATTGCGGCTGATACTAATGATTCTGGAACAGCTAGAACAGTCATTAAAGGTGGTCAGGATATTCCTCTTAATGAAGAAAGATGTACTCCAGATGGAACACAAGTGTGTAAATATAATGAAGATGGAAGTATAGCAAGTTGTCGTCCTGCTGAGCCAGGTGAATGTGGTGAAAATCCAGGCAAAAAAACTTGTTCTTCGGAAAATGGCGTTTATTATGGAATTGCTGGAACTGTTGTAACACCTCTTGTTTTCTATGATGAATGTTGTGAAAGTGGCCAATTGACTGATGAAGAATATGATAAATATTGTCCATGTGGTCATCCTGATATCAATTATATTGGACAATGTTCAGAATTTAATTCTGATAGTGATGTAGTTAATACAGTTAAGGATACTAAAGATAATGCTCATTTAAAGACTTGTTTATTTAATAATGCAAGTACTGATGCTGCTGGAAATACAGTGCGTATGTCTGATCAAGAATCAGTGAGTGGTAATCCATATTGTAAGGTTGGATGTATTGAGGAATACGAATTTACTTTGCCAAATGCTCAATATACGACCAGTGGGGGTTATTTTAGTCTATCTAGTCAGATTAAAGGAACGCGAAAATGTTATGCTAATGCTGCTGATTCTAGTAAATTTAATGGAATTGATCATGAATTATTTGTAAAAGATTTATTTGAGGCTTCAAAGACTCTTGCTTCTGCTCAATCTACTTATAATCAGTTAAAAGGAGCTCTTGAGAATATAAAAATGGATACAAAAAATGGTTGTGCTGAAGTGGATATGTATTGGAATGACGAATATAAATATAAGAGTTATAGTGTTTCTATTAGCGGTAATAATATATCTCTTTCTGAAGAAGAAATTACAATGGAAAGGAATCATTGGCTAGATGGTTCTGGAGGTAAAGAAGATAGCAGTGGTAAGTGTCATGGTGGACACGATGGAACAGAGGATGGCTTAAAGGAAAAAATCTTAGGTACTACTGGATCTGGAGACAATAAAAAAACGAAATCATTAAGTGATTATGCTGAAGCAATTACCAGAGCTGAAGCTAAAATTCAAAGTATTTTAAAACAGTATGATAATTGCTTCAGTTGGAATAATAATTTTAAATTTGATCCTAAAATTCATTTTGATTATGATGAACCTTACAATGAAATGAAGGATTTTGAACATTTATTTAGTGAAGTTAGAAGAGATGCAACAACGTCTGATGGATATTGTAATAATACTGATTCTTCTTATAACTGTAGCGGAAGTTCATCTACTTATGCTCAATCTTATATAACTTGTAGTGGGGGAAAATGTTCTTCTACTACAAAAGATGTGATTTCTCAAGTTTATTTGAGAAAAGAGGCTTCAGTTTTAGCAACTTATCAACCTAAAAATGAATTTTCGGTTTATACTCCTCTTGGAACAATTACGTTTAATAAAGATAAAGGATTATATACAGTTTTATGTAAAGAAAATGATTGTTTGCCTGTTTCTTTAAATGCGACAACTGGTGTGTTTAATTTTGAATTTAAGTTTTCAAACATTGGTCAATATAATGATTCTAATACGCTTGGGCGTTTAATGGGTGGATCAAATAATGTTTTTGAAACTAAAGGTTTGGAAGCTGGATATGTTTGTCAATATGTTAACAATTGTCCTGAATGTGATTATACTTGTGTAGGAGATAAATGTGATATAGATCCTGATCCAGAATGTCCAGATTGTCCATATGTGTGCCAAAATTGTGTTTTTGATGGAAGTGAAAATACTTATTTCTATCGCACAGTTTCAGTCAATAATTTATTCCCAAATACTAAGACAAGAGATGTAGGACCAAATTGGAATACTTCAAAAGGTACAGAAACTAAAAAAGCTATTCAAGATAGTGGAGAAAGTGTTTATAGTACACCAGAGTATTCTTATACAATTACTCCTAATCAAATGAAACGTATTCGTGAATATAACAATAGTGTTGGTGGATATTTGAATGCTACAACACCAAATGGTGATGATGCACTTACTTGTTATGATAAGAATGGTTATGAGAATGTTTATTGTACAAGTGCGTTCTTGGATACTACAGGAAATACTTACTTTACTCAAAATGTGAGAAGTGATCAGTGGACTTTATGGGGTGGTAGTATTACTGATGGTGTAGGACCAGCATGGAAATAGAAAGGAGGAGTTAACATATGAAAGAATCTTTATGGGGTTATTGGATTATTGTTTTGGGTATTTTTGTTGTTATTGTTATGTTGTTAGTTTCCAATGTAACAACAACTAATACTCAAGACTACTACTTAGTTAAAGATGTTACAGAGGCTGCTTTAGTAGATTCTGTTGATTATGGATATTATCGATATTATAAAGAATTAAAGATTAATCGTGAAAAGTTTATCGAAAACTTTTTGAGAAGATTTGCGGAACAAGTAAATTTAAGTACCTATACGATTGATTTCTATGATATTTATGAAGCTCCTCCTAAAGTTAGTGTGAAGATTACAACAGAAAGTGGTAACTTTATTGTAAATGGAGATTCTACTAGTTTTGATATTGTTAATAGAATTGATGCGGTTTTGGAGACTAGTGGAACAGCAAGTTCTGCTTCTGAAAAGAAATAATAGGAGGAATAAAAATGGGAAATGTAGTAACAAGTTTAAAACGATTTTTAAGTAATAAAAATACAGTAACAATTATTGGAGTAATTGCTGGTATTTTAGTATTATATATTGGATATAATTGGAGAGTTAATCAAGCAACTTCTCCAGTTACTATTCCATATGCTAAGACGAGATTGGATTCTAGACATGAGATTACGTCTGAAGATATTGGTTATATGCAAGTGGCAGGGGATGTTGTAAAGAAAAGTACTAATTTGATTAAATCGGCAAATGAGTTGATTGGAAAACAGGTACAATATGGAAATTCTATTCCAGAGAATGGTTTTTTCTATAATAATCAAATTGTAGATTCTGCTTCGACTCCTGATTATGCAATTAGTAATATTAAAGATGGTTATACTGTTTTTAATTTGAATGTTGATATTAATTCTACTTATGGTAATTCTATTTATCCTGGTAATTATATTGATTTATATTTTAAAGGTGTTGATGATTCAAGAAGAATTATTTTTGGTAAGTTGATTGAAAGTATTGAGGTTTTGGATGTTCGTGATAGTCAAGGACAACATGTTTTTGAAACTTCTGCAGAATCCAGAGTTCCCGCAGTTTTAGTATTTGCTGTTCCTGATGAAATGTTTAGTCTTCTTAAAAAAGCTCAATATATTTCAGGAAGTAGTGTAGAAATTATTCCAGTACCAAGAAATGCATCTTATTCTGCAAATCCTGGAGAAACAAATGTTTCTAGTGTTTATATTCGTGATTTCATTTTATCTAAAGCTGTAATGTTACCTGATGATAGTGCAACAAATACAACTACTGATGATAATAATACTGATATTAATCAAAATCAAAATACAACAATTGGATAGGGGATGTCATTATGAATGATGCAGTGTTTTCACAGTTAGATTTTGGTCCACTGAATGACTTTTTACAAGAAGATAATATTACTGATATTTCTTATAGTAATAATGGTCAAGTGTGGCTTAAAACTTTGGATAAAGGTGTTTATCAGGTTGAAAGACCTGATATCAATAATCCATTAATGGAAAAATTAGCATTTCAATGTGCCAATGTTATGGGGAAAACTTTTAATATGGCGCATCCTTTTTTGGATGCTGAGAGTGCTGAATTGCGTCTTAATTTTATTCATGATTCGATTGCAACAAATGGGATTGCATGTGTTATTCGTAAGACTCCTGCTAAAATTCGATTAAATCGTGATAAATTGATTAATGAACAGTATATCACAGGAGATTTATTAGATTTTTTAATTAAGTGTATACATGGACATGCTAATATTATAGTAAGTGGAGAAACTGGTTCTGGTAAAACGGAGTTGGTTAAATTTTTAGCAAGTAATACGAAAGAAAATGAAAAGATTATTACAATTGAAGATACATTGGAACTTCATTTGGATAAGATATTTCCTCATCGTGATATTGTTGCTATGAAAACTAATAATATTGCGAGTTATAGTGATGTTTTGGTGACTTGTATGAGACAGAATCCAATTTGGATCTTGCTTTCTGAGGTTCGTAGTGCTGAAGCAGTTACAGCCGTTCGAAATTCAATTTCTTCTGGGCATCATATTTTATCTACTATCCATAGTGATAAAGCAAGTTTGATACCTTTACGTATGTTTAGTTTGCTTGAATCTAATTTGGATGTTGAACAATTTTTAACTACTATTCATCGTTATGTACAAATTGGTATATATGTTAAAGGGTATTTGAGTAAAGAACTTGGTAGATTTCAACGTGAGATTATGGAAATTTGTGAGTTCTATGTTGATGATGATAATAAACCTCAAGTTAATACGATTTATCGTAAAAATTTAACTGGAGAGTTAGTTATGAATAATCCAACTAGTCATTTGAGAGATTATTTGGGTATTCAAGGGGTAGAGCTTCCAGAGGATATTTTTCATTTAGGTGAAAATCGTGGGGGAGAAAGTGTACAAAATACAACAGTGGAAACATTGTAGAAATGAGGTACTAGTATATGGAATTAATTCTATTAATTATTATAGCTGTGTTTGTTATATCTTATCGAATGAATAATGGTGAGAATGTTTATCGCTTTTTTATTGATAATGTTACAACTGCTTATAATAAATATGCTCCTTTTAGTTTTCGGGAAGTAAGAGCAAAGACAAAAGAGCTAGGTCAAGAGTACACAGCAAAGCAATATGCAACGCAAGTTCTTATTTTTGCTGGTGTGGCAGGTGGTATTGCCTATCTTTATTTTTACAATATTTTAATAGCTATTATGTATGCTGTGATTGCGATTGCATTTATTCCCTATCTTGCTTTTTTAAGATGTAAGAAAGCTTATAGTGAATTTATTTTTGAACAAGTACAGATTTACACAACCAATGTTATTATGGAGTTTAATACGACTCAAAGTTTTGTTAAGTCCTTAGAAGGTGTACGAGATTCTGGTATTTTGGAAGATCCTGTTTTAAGTGATGTAAGAACAATGATCGATATGTCTTATCAAAATGGTACGATTGACGAATCAATTGTGTTTTTCAATGAAAGATATCCTTTTTATATGGTTAAGAATATGAATCAATTGTTTTTGCAAATTACAAAGGAAGGTGCTAAAGACTCTGGAGAAGCCTTGGAAAATATGGCAATGGATATTGATTCTTTGGTAGAAGGAGTTTATCGAGATCAAATTGATCGAAAAGATTTTCATAAACGTTTTGTAACATTTGGTCTTGCTTTGTTTTTACTTGTCATGGCAATGCAGTTTTTGTTGGGAACCGATAGTTATATTGAACTTTTGGATATGTGGTATGTTCAGTTAGTCCTTCATATTATCATAATTATTAATTGTTACTTTCTAGTAACTGGTGAAAAGTTTTACCATGAAGATGTGGGGGTTGAATAATTATGTATATAGAAATATTTATTTTAGGGATTATTATTTTGTTTCTTTTAAATTATACTGGGCGTATTAGTGCAAATCGGTTTGTTGCTGATAATGAGGTGTTGTTTCAAAAACTTCGTGAAGATGATTATGATTTTTATGTAAAAGCAAAGTATGGAGATAGTGTTAATCCTGATTTTCTTTTTAATAAAAGGGTACGTAATATGCTTGTTACTATTGTTGTATTAGTATGTTTCTTTATAGGAAATTTAAGTTATATTACAATTATTTTTTCTGTTATTGGTGGATATTTGATTTTCAAAATGGATTATTCTAATTTGAAGAAGTATTATAAAGCACATTTACATGAAATAGATGCCATGTTGCCACATTATTTAAAGGGACTGGAAATATTAATTCAACATTATACAGTCCCTGTAGCTCTTGGTAAATCGATTGAAGATGCTCCTTCTATATTTAAAGAGGGGTTGCAAGAATTAATTAATGAGATTAATGCAGGAAATGATCGTATTGATCCTTATATGAATTTTGCTAGAATGTATCCTGTTCGAGATTCGATGCGTATGATGCGTTTGTTGTATCGTTTGAGTTTAGGACGTCAAGAACATAAACAAGAACAGTTATTAGAATTTTCGAAAACGATTTCTAATTTACAACAAAAAGCAAGAGAGATTAAGTATAAAGAACGTCTTGAAAAAATGGAAGGAAAGACCATGCATATGTTAATTTCGACAGGACTTGGTGTTATGGTTTTACTAATACTGGCCGTTTTGATGATGATGAATATGTAAAATGAATTGATATTTTATTTAAAAATAGTTATAATAAATATGTGTAATAAAAAAATAGACTACTTGAGTATTGCTTAAAAGCGTTATTATGTAGTTTAGCTTAAAGAAGGAGGGAAAAACTTTGAAAGAAGCAACGGGAGAATTAAATATGACTGTCGTTACTGTAGTAGCAATTGCAGCTGTAGCAGCATTCTTTTATGCATTTATTTGGCCAAGTATTCAAACTAATATTTTGAATAGTACAAAATGTTCTACTGCATTTAATTGTAACTGTAGTGGTAATTTTTGTACTTGTGATTGGTTAGATGAGACGGGTGCAACTCAATCTAATCTAAAATGCCCAAATAATAATAAGACTAAACAGTAATGGAGGAAATATATGAAAGAAGCCACTGGAGAATTGAATATGACGGTAGTTGTTGTAGTAATAGTTGCTGTATTAGTGGCTTTTTTCTATATCATTATTTGGCCGATGATTAAGAACAATATGGCAAGTACAACAAAATGTAGTGATGCTATTTGTGAGAAAACACCGAATGATGATGGAACAGTTAATTGTTATTATCAGGATAAGAAAGGTAATAAAAGTAATAGCTTTACATGCGTTTGGAAGGGTTAAAAGGGTGATGCGTAAATGAGAGAGGCAATTGGTGGAACTTGGATATTTCAAATTGTTATTTTTTTCATTTTGCTATTTACGGGTTTTATGTGTCTAACTATTAATCAGTCCAAAGCATATAATGTGAAAAGTGCAATGGTAGATGCGATTGAACGGTATAATGGAACGAACTTAGATGATATTAATACTGGAGATCCAGCAATTGAGGAAATTGTTGCATCTTTAAAAGAGAGAGGTTATCGTACGACTGGAAAGTGTCCTAATGATATTAATTATGGGGTTGGTAAACGTATTCAATATGTTGGTTATGATCGCGATGGACATTTGAGTAGTACTAATGTATCTTTTTGTATTGCAAAAGTACCAACTCATGATGATCAACCACATGAAGTGGATGAGTTGCCGAGTATGGCTTATTATAAAGTTGTCGTTTTTTATCAGTTGGATTTACCTATTTTTAAAAATGCATTTAATTTTACTTTAAGGTCTGATACGAGACTCTTGAATGTAAGTAGGTGATTTTATGAGAGAATCAATAGGTGCAACTTGGATTTTGCAATTAGTAATTATTTTTATGTTAATCTTTGTAGGTTTTTTAGCTTTAACAATTAATTATACTAGGGCTTTTCGAATGAAAAATGAGATGTTATCTTTTATTGAAAAGTATGAGGGTGTTAATACTAAGAATGATAAAAATTTGGGGCAGTCTGGTAGTATTGCTCAAATAAACAATTATTTAATGTATAATAATTATCAAACGATGGGTGTTTGTCAACATGGATATTATGGTGTTAATAATTTAAATAGTACTTCTATTTCACCAGCTGATGGTAAATCAAAGTATTATTATTGTATTAAAAAAAATAATAGTAAGAGTGCAACTTTTCCTGATCGTGCTAATTATGAAATTGAAGTTTTTTTCCACTTTAATTTACCAATGATAGGAGATTTATTTACATTTCGGGTGAATGGAAGAACGGTTGATATAAATTTTCCAACCGATGATATGAAATAAGGAGGATTTTGTATGAATGTAATTGTTTCAAATAAATATCAATCTCTTTTAGCAACTTTAGATATTGATATTATTAAAAGTTTAAATGGAGTGTTTACAGTAGATGAAATTGTGTCTACTTTTACTAATTTTTATTATAATAAAATGATTTTAGATATTACTGCCATTCAAGATTATCAAAATATTTCAACTATTCAAGAATTGTCTGTTAATATGGATATGAATAAGATTATTTTCTTACTTGATGATTCTGAGGTTGTTAATAGTCCTCGTTTTCTTTCACAGTTAGTGTCAATGGGAATTTATAATTTTACAAGAAATATTGATGCGGTACGTTTTTTAATTGATAATCCTAATATTTATAAAGACGTTGCACAATATCATCAATTAAATGATGTTGGGGTATTTGATCCTCTTCCTGTTGATAATACTTCTAGTACTTCTAGTAGTAATAATAGTGGCGTAGCTATGAGAGTGATTGGTATTAAAAATATAACAGATCATGCTGGAAGTACAACGCTTACTTATTTAATGAAAAAACAACTGGCTAGTAAGTATGATGTGATTGCAGTTGAAGTAGATCATAATGATTTTGTCTATTTTAATGATAAAACATTATATCATACAACTAGTACAGATTTGCCAGCTTTTATAGCTAGTCATGCAAATCATGATGTTATTTTGGTTGATTTAAATGATAAGGGGCCAGTAGGTTCTTGTAATGAAGTAGTATATTTAATTGAGCCTGGTTTGATTAAATTAAATAAATTGATTCGCAAGGATCGAAAAGCTTTTGAGAAGTTAAAAGATAAGAAAATTATTTTAAATCGAAGTGTGTTAAATGATCAGGATGTAAAAGATTTTGAGTATGAATCAAAGAGTAAGGTGTATTTTAATCTTCCTTACTTGGATGATAAATTGGATCATCATCATATTTTAGATGAGTTTTTAATTAAATTGGGTTTTGTAAGACTTGAGAATGGTCAAGAAGAAAAGGGAAGCAAATTATTTAATATTTTTAAGTAATGTGTCTATAGTTGTCAAATTTACTTGACTAAATAGGGTTTAAACTTTACAATATTTTTATAAGTTTCAGAAAAGGAGTGTTTAACTTGGATAAATTATTGTTAACTGGAATTGATATGGCTATTGGTAGTGAAAGTAGTGGATTTTGTGCTAATTCTGCTAATGTATGGCAAACAGTTGGTTATGTTTTAATGGTATTTAAAATTGTTATTCCACTATTATTAATTATTTTTGGAATGATTGATTTAGGAAAAGCTGTTATTGCATCAAAAGATGATGAAATTAAAAAAGCAACAAAGTCTCTTGCTATGAGAGCTGTTTCAGCAGTAGTTATTTTCTTTATACCAACACTTGTAGGTATTGTTATGGGTGTTGTTGGAAGTTTTGGGGATGTTAAAGAAGATTTTGACATTTGTAAAGCTTGTATTTCTAATCCACTGGATGATGATTGTGAAAACGCGGCAGATGAGGCATGGAATTCTTAAGAACAGGTGTAATCCTGTTTTTTTCTTTTCTCTCTTTCATTTATTTGATATAATATTTGTTGAAAGATGTGATATCATGAAAAAGTCTTTTGTAATCTTTTTTTCTATGGTTTTATTATTTTTGTTTTCACATGATGTAAGTGCAGCTGAGCAACTTGCTACTTGTAGTTATAAAGCGACTATGGCAGGGGATCAAATAAGCTTTGATATTACCATTGATCGTGATGGAGAATTAACTTATAGTCTTCCTCCAAAAGAGTATTATACTGGTCCTTCAGGAAGAGATTATTTTATACAATATAAAAACTTTAATGGATATTCTATGGCTTTATTTGATGGAAGTCAGTTGGCTTCTAGTTGTCCTAAATTGGCAGTTGGAAGAGATAATCAAAATGTTCTTTGGGTTTATCATGGTAGAGATAGTTCTTCTTTAGAGGAAGCTGGAATGACTGATTGTGCCATGCTTAGTGGAACTATGAAGAAATTATCTAATAATGTTTCTGTAGATACTAGAAAAGAAAAGGAGTATTGTACTTTATCGAAAGATTTAGCGAACAATACGCCGATTAATATTCGTTTTTATGAGAGTGTTGATGGTGTTAAAATGTTTGAAGCTTCTTCTTATGCTAATTCTAGTATACAGAGTAGAGCAGTTGATTATCGAGGGGTTACTTCTTTAACAGTCGGAAGTAGTGTTTATACTATTTCTTTGGATCCAAATTGGGAAAATATTGCTGCTTATTATTCTGATAATTGTAAGAGTGCAAAGATTTATTTAAGTGCAGTTAATGGTAATCCTCATGTTTTTTATGTTACTACTAAAAAGCCAGATGATGCTAATAATGCTTCTGATTTTAAAGGAAATGATAATGGAGAGTCTTATGATAAAAATTCTGATGGTGAAAATAATGAAAAAACAGAACATTTGACTTCTGATTTAGATATTCCTAAATATTGTAATGAAGGTAATGTAGCTCAAACATTAAAGTTTATTGGAATTTTATTATTTATTGCTAAAATATTTGTACCTGCTTTGATTATTATTTTGGGAAGTGTTGATTTTGCTCAAGCAATGATGGCAGGTAAAGATGATGAAGTAAAGAAAAAAATTCCTATTTTAATAAAGCGTTTTGCAGCAGGAATTATTATTTTCTTTATTCCTTCCATTATCGATTTTCTATTTTCGGTGTTGGATGGTTATTCAGATTCTGTTAGTAAATATAGTAATTGTCGAACATGTATTTTAAATCCTGGGGACTGTAAAGTGTCTAAGTAGAAGGAAGGTGTAGTATGAAAAATAGATTTTTGTTTTTTGCTCTTATTTTATTTTGCTTAAGTGCTATACCAGTTCATGCTGCAACTGTACGTAATACTTGTGATTATAATTATTCTGATCAACTTACTGGTCATACTTCTAGTTCTACAGTTTCATTTTATACGAATAACTCGACTCCTAAAATGAATATTAAAGCTTTTAATGGACATCATCTTCGTAATCTTGAGTATAAGGTTAATAATTGGAGTGATATTAAGAGTTCATTTAGTGGGAATACCGATTGTCCTCAGTATGCATTGATTTATCATTTTGTGGGAAGAAATAATGCTACTACTGTAGAAGTTTATTTATCTAATGATAGAAGTTATTTAGAGGGAAAAATAAAAGATTGGTGGTCTCAAGATACTTATCATATTGCTATCAGTTCTAATAATCCACCAAGTTCTGTTTCTAATAATTATTATCAAGCTGTGGTGAATCATACTGATCATATTAATACTACTTATCAAAATTATTCTTTAAGTCAATGCATGGATTCTTCTAAAACGATTACTCGTATTTCAAAATGTAAGGATATTTATGATGCATTAAATACTTATATGAATAGTAGTGAATCCGAAGTTAATTCATGGATACGTTTGGGCTATATTTCTTCTGATGATAGTAGAACAAAAGCTTTTTTTGAAGCATTGGCTAATGCAAGAAATCGATGGACCTCTGTTAAGAGTGAACTTGATTCAGAGCAAAATAAAATTGATCAGGAAATGGGCTCTTCAACTGATTCTAATAAAGATGATAATTCTTTAGATACTTCAAAAAATGATGGGAATAATTCTGGAGTTTCTATTAATTCTAAGGATATAGGTGTTTTGTGCAGTAGTCCTAATTTACAAAAGCCTTTAAGTTATGTAGGCTGGCTTCTTACAGCGGCGAGGGTTATAGTTCCGATTATTATTATTGTTTTAGGAGCAATTGATTTCTTTAAAGTAGTTACTTCTGCTAAAGGAGATGAAGTTCCAAAAGCTCTTCGAAGTCTTGCAATGCGAGTCGTTGCTGGTATTGTCATTTTCTTTATTCCAGCTCTTGTTCATTTTGTATTTACATTAGTGGATGATTGGAGTAATTATGCTACTCATTATTCTGATTGTACAAAATGTTTGTATGATCCAAAATCATGTTAGGAGGTTGTATTATGAAACTGAAAAAGTATTTATCATTGTTTTTGCTGATGTTTTCATTTCTATTTATAATAGAAGTTAATGCCGCTGAAACAGGTGATCTTGGGGATTATCATTATTCTGAATCAAACTCTAGTAGTGATTATTTAAAATTAGAATTGTCTGATGGCAAAATAGTTTTAATTCAGTTTGATTCTTCAAAAAGTGCTGGGATAGTTAATCGAATGAAGGAACAGCTTTTGTCATTTTCTTTTGATGGAGCAGTTATTAATCGTGAAACAAGATATTTATCTGTTCAGGGGAGATCTGATCGCGTTTATAATGTCAGCTCAAATTATTTTTCTAAGCCTACAAGAGGGGATATTGCTGCAGTAATTCAAGAGGATGATGCTGGTGTAATTACATTGTCTCATTTTCAAATTTATTTTGTAGAAGTTGTGGATGCTAGGGTCCCTGTATTTGCTCATGTTATTTATGGTATGGATCAATTAAATAATTTGAATAATGGAATTACAATTCGTAGTGCACGTTTTGTTAATGTGGAAAATAAAAATGATGAAAGTGATAAAAATAGTAATTCCTCTAATACAAATACTGTACAAAATCAAAGTAATGAAGCTGATAAGAAGGCACCAATTAATACTTCTGTAGAAAGTGCAGGCACTTCTTATTGTTCAGATCCTAATTTTATTAAGCCTTTTCGATTTATTGGAAGATTATTTGCTATTATTAAAATTATTATTCCAATTATTATTATTGTGTTTGGTGTCATTGATTTATTTAAGGCAGTGGTTGGATCTAAGGATGATGAAATTAAGAAATCCCTTCGTAGTCTTGTTTTCCGTGCTTTAGCTGGTGTCATTATATTCTTTATTCCAACATTTATTAATTTAATATTTACGTTGGTAGATGATTGGAACAAGTATTCTACTGATTATAGTAAGTGTAGTAAATGTATTTCTGATCCAAGGAAATGCTAAGAGTAAAAGTATTTACTCTTTTTTGCGTTATGGAGTGGAAAAGCTTTCTTTTTTGCTCTATTATTGATAAAATATCTTTGTAGGATTTTGATTCATTAAATTCTTTATCCGTGGAGGTGATAGGATCATGAAACATCTTTTTAATATATTTACTATCTTTGTAATTTCTTGTTTTTTGGTACTACCTGGGGTTGCAGTAGCTCAGGAAATTTCAGTTCATGATGTTTTTATCACAGCAGGTGATCTTGATATAAAACCAATTGAAAGTGAAGGCGTTACATGTGAATCTCTTTTTATGAAAAATGGAGAGTATAATGCTTTATATTATGCCTTAAAGGATGCTTTTACTTTAATTAAGTTTGTGGCTCCAATTTTGGTTTTGGTATTATCAACTATGGATTATATTAAGGCAATTACTTCTCATGATGCTGAAGGTTTGAAAAAGTCAAATGCGAAATTTGTTAAGCGTTTAGCAATTGGTGTTGCTATTTTCTTATTACCATTCTTGTTGGATTTCACTTTTGAAGCATTTGGTTTGTATGATTTGGGTACTTGTGGAGTAGGAAAGTAGAGGTGCAATTGTTATGGGGATTATCAAGCATTTTTTGAGTGTTGGTTTTCATTCTATTTTATTATGGCTTGATGCTATTGTTTATCAATTTGTAGCAGTTGTTTATAATATTTTTATGATATTGGCTGGTATGAATATTTTTTCACAAAGCTTTTATCAAGATTTTGCACAGCGAGTTTATGCTATTTTAGGAGTTGTAATGTTATTTGTGCTTGCTTATGCTTTATTGCAAGGTCTTGTTGATCCTGATAAAATAACGAAAGCTGATAAAGGTATAGGTAAGATTGTTCCAACCTTTGTTGTTTCTTTAATTATTATTGGATTGTTGCCTTCTATTTTTGATTTTGCTTATAATGTTCAGAATTTTATTTTAGAAGAAAATACGATTGGTACTTTGGTATTTGGATCGAGTGCAACTACACCTGATGCAGAAGCTGCTCGAAATAATTTTGGAAAGCAACTTGCATTTACTTCTTTACAAGCATTTTTAAATCAAGAAGATCCTGATAGTGATGCACAGTATGGAGGGCTTACTTGGAGAGAAATAGAATCTGAAATTAGCAGAATCCTCCGCAATCTTAGATTCTATTTCTC
>CAJUGF010000028.1 GCA_910585915.1 uncultured Bacilli bacterium
TTGGACCTGTTGGACCAGTGGCACCTTCTGCACCTGCTGTTCCTGGTAATCCTTGGGGACCTGTTGGACCTGTTGGACCAGTGGCACCTTCTGCACCTGCTGTTCCTGGTAATCCTTGTGGACCTGTCGGACCTTGCGGTATTACAAAATCTAATGTATATCCTGTTGGATTCATTTTTTATTCCTCATTTCGTCTTTTTATTAATTATTTGGTATTAAGGTTACTGATGCATTTGTTCCTGGAGCTCCTGTTGTTACCGTCCCTATAGCAAAAGTTGGAGCATCGCCAATTGGTCCCGTTGGACCCGTCGGACCTGTTGCACCTGGCAATCCTTGTTGTCCTTGTGGACCCGTTGGACCTATTGGACCTGTTGCTCCTGTTGCACCTGGTAATCCTTGTTGTCCTTGTGGACCCGTTGGACCTATTGGCCCTGTTGCTCCTGTTGCACCTGGAAGACCTTGTTGTCCTTGTGGGCCAGTTGGACCCATTGGCCCTGTTGCTCCTGTTGCACCTGGAAGACCTTGTTGTCCTTGTGGACCCGTTGGACCTATTGGCCCTGTTGCTCCTGTTGCACCTGGAAGACCTTGTTGTCCTTGTGGGCCAGTTGGACCCATTGGCCCTGTTGCTCCTGTTGCACCTGGAAGACCTTGTTGTCCTTGTGGCCCAGTTGCTCCTGCTGGAATAACAAAGTTCAAAATAGCATTTTGATTAGTACCTGAATTAGTTACAGATGGCAAAGATCCTGGAAGTCCTTGCGTTGTAGTTCCAATCTCTATTGTAGCAGGGCCTTGTGGACCTGTTGGTCCTGTGGGTCCTACAATAACACGATTAGAACAACAACAACCTTGAGCAGTATGATTATTTGCATATTCTTGCACTTTTCTCTCTGCTCTACAATAAGCACTATTATTCATATTTATCTCCTTTCACTCATAATTTATGAAATTTATAAGAATAGGAATGTGGGGATATCATAGAAAATAAAATTTTTTCACAAAAAAATCGCTATATAATATAGCGACTTAAATTAAATAACATCAATTTTCATTAAGTTAGTTTTACCTTCACCATTACCAGGGAAACCACCAGTTGTAATAACAATATCTCCCTTTTGTAACTCAGTAAATTCTTTAGCTGCTTTAACACTTTCCACTAACACTTCATCAGTAGTACCCATAATTGGTAAGATAGAATCAAATACTCCCCAGTTAAGAGCAAGTCTACGCCCAGTTTTAGCGTCAGGTACCAATGCGAGAATAGAAGCATTCGGTTTTAAGTTACTAATCACTCTTGCAGTACGCCCACTAACAGTTGCAGCACAAATTAATTTGGCATCCAAACGATTTGCACTTTCAACAACATTATTTGCAATAGCACTAGTAACATTATCTAATTTACTATTTGAAAAAGCATAATCAAATTCCGCAAAACGCTCTGTTGTTTCACAAATTTTAGCCATTGCAGAAACAGTTTCAATTGGATGCTTTCCAATTGTAGTTTCACCAGATAACATAACAGCATCCGTTCCATCAAGAACAGCATTTGCAATATCGCTAGTTTCAGCTCTCTTTGGACGCATATTTTCCATCATTGTTTCAAGCATTTCTGTAGCAACAATACAAATTTTACCCATACGACGAGCAGTTTGTACCATTCTCTTTTGAACAATGGGTAACATTTCACTAGGTATTTCTGCTCCTAAATCACCACGAGCTACCATAATACCATCAGAAACTTCCAAAATAGCTTCTAAATTATCTAATCCAAGTTGATTCTCAATTTTACAAATTATTTGTAAATCTTCTCGTCCATGTTCTTTTAAGAAATCCTTAATTTCTAAAACATTTTCTGGAGTTGATACAAAAGATATAGCTAAGAACTCTCCACCATTTTCACATGCATATTTCATATCTTCACGATCTAAATCACTAACATATGGAATATCTAAATCAACACCAGGAACACTTAAGCTCTTCTTATTTCCTAAAGTTCCACCATCAATAATCTCACAAGTAATTCCATCACTTTCAATACTAATAACACGTAATTTCATTTTTGCATTTTCTAATAAAAAGTCATCTCCAACTTTTAAAGAATCTAAAGCTTCAGGATGATTAACAGAAAAACGTTCATTAGTTCCTAACACATTTTCTTTTACAATGCGAATAATTTTACCAGGAATTAATTCAATTTTATCATTCTCCATCATTCCAGAACGAAACTCTGGCCCTTTTGTATCCCATAAAATAGCAATATTTTTCCCAGTTCTTTTTCTTACTTCACGAACAGAATCGCAAGCTAGCTTTCTTTCTTCTAATGTTGCATGAGTAAAATTAATTCTTGCAACATTCATACCAGCAAGAACCATTTTTTCCATAACATCAGGTTCATTACAAGAAGGTCCAATACTACATATGATTTTTGTCTTTTTCATAAAAAATAACACTCACTTTCCTAAATGCCATTAGATTATACAATAAAATAACATAAAAATGCAAGGAATTCTCATATTTTTTACTTTATAATAATGAGAAATTTTCGTTTCTAAGATTTTTTTTCCTATTATCAACTGATACATACTTTTTAATTAACTTTATTTCACTTTCATATACTCTAATGACAGAATTAAAAACCTGGGAAACCTCATATTATAAACATTTGAAAAGGCAAAAAAGAAATTGTTTGATAAAAATTCAACAATTTCTCAAAAACTAATGATTATTTTAAGATACGTAAAGAATTTAAAATCGCAAGTAATGTAACGCCAACATCAGCAAACACTGCGATCCACATACTACCAATTCCAAAGAAACTAAAAATTAAAACAACAAATTTAATTCCTAAAGCAAAAACCAAATTTTCTTTCAAAATACGTAACGTTTTTTTAGAAGTTTTGCGAGCAATTAAAATGCGTTCCAAATCATTAGACATAATTACAACATCACTTGCTTCAATTGCACTTTCTGCCCCACTTCCCATAGCAATACCACAGTCACTCAAACGTAATACAGGCGCATCATTAATACCATCTCCTACAAAAGAGATAAAATCTTCTGGGCGCTCTTTCTTTAATTGTTCAAACAAATGATACTTATCATCAGGTAAAAGTCCTGCATGAACTTCATCAATTCCTAATTTTGATCCAATATCATTCGCTATTTCATCACTATCTCCCGTAAACATTACTGTATGAATTCGGTCCCTATGAAACTGAGATAAAACTTGTGAAGTACTCTCTTTCATTTCATCTCCTAAAACTGTTACACCAATCACATCACCATCCAAAGAAATATAAATTGCTGTCCCAGAAACTTCAAAATCAGCACCAACAAATTTTTCATTTCCAAGTTTAACTTTATGACCATCATATTCATACGATATTCCTTTTCCTTTAATTTCCTTTACCCGAGTTAATTTAGGAACGGAAATATTAGAATACTGCTTCAATATAGACTTTGCCAAAGGATGATTAGAATAATATTCTCCATATACAAGATAGGAAATAATCTCTTCCTCTGTATAATCTGAATTTAAAATTTTCGTTTCCATTATGCCAAAATTACCAGTTGTTAGCGTTCCTGTTTTATCAAAAACAAAGGTATTAATTTTTGAAATCGCATCAATATAATTACTTCCCTTAACTAAAATACCTTGCTTACTCATAGCTCCCATCCCTGCAAAATAACAAAGAGGTACTGAAATAGCAATCGCACAAGGACATGAAACAACCAAAACCATTAAAGCACGATAAAAACTTTCAGAAACAGAAATATGAAACAATAATGGTGTAATTAAGAAAATGATAAAAGAAACTAAAATCATAAGAGGCGTATAATAACGTGCAGCTCGATTCACAAAGTTTTCTGTTTTAGCTTTACGATTACCAGCATGTTCCATCAAATCCAAAATTCTTTTTACAGTACTATTTTCATACAAAGAAGTAACCTGGATTTCAAAAACATCACCATGATTAATATATCCAGATAAAATTTCATCACCCTTTTCGGAAATAGAAATCTTAGACTCTCCTGTTAAAGAAGAAGTATCCAATTCACATGAATCACTACATAAAACTCCATCTAATGGAACTTTTTCACCATTAAGTACAACCAAAATATCTCCTACACTCACATCGCTTGGATCCACAGTAATATAATCATTCACTCGCTTTTTATGAGCAATAGTTGGTTTTAAGGCCATCAATTTTTCTACATTTCGTCGTACATTACCAGTCGCTCTTTTTTCTAAATACTTTCCTATTTCATAAAGAAATAATACCATAAACCCTTCATCAGGTTTTGAAATAAAAAATGCTCCCAAAGCTGATATCACAATTAAAAAATTCTCGTTTAATATTTTCTGTTTTAATAAAGTTATTGCTTTAATAAAAGTTTGATAACCTAAAAGAATATAACTAAGAAAAACAAGCACAATAGAAATTGAAAATATTTCTTTAAAAAACATGGAACATACATAAATTAGAAGCCCTAAAAAAATAAACAATAAGTCCTTATATTCATTCGCTTCATCATTCTTTTGTTCAAATACTTCTACACCATGTTCAATCTTCGCCACATCCCCTTGAAGTGTTTCTAAAACATCAGACTCTAAATTAGAAGTAACATAAATCTTCAATTTCGAAAAGTTAATCGATACATTTTTATAATAATCTTTCTTATTTAATTGTTCCTCTAACTCTCTTGCACAATTCGCACAGTCTAAATTTCTCAAATAAAAACTATAATTCTTCCACATGTTCTAACCCTTTCTGATAAATTTCTTTTACATGTTCATCATCCAAAGAATAATAAACAACCTTCCCTCTCTTTTGAAATTTTACAAGTTTTGCTTGCTTTAAAATTCTAAGTTGATGACTTGTCGCTGAACAAGTAGAATGAATTACATGTGCAATATCACAAACACACATCTCATCATACATCAAAGTACATAAAATTTTCATTCTAGTTGAATCGCCAAAAACTTTAAAAAGCTCCGCTAAATCAATAATCACTTCTTCTTGTGGTAACTTCTTAGAAGCTTCTTCCACAATCTCTTTATGAATTACATTACATTCGCAAACATTACTCATATGATCCCTCCAAACATTTGAATATTTATTCATATATTCATATTATATGCAAAAAAAAGAAAAAAAGCAAGAAAAAGAATAAACAAAAGAAAAAAGAACACAATATAAAAGTGATGAATATGCAAAAAGAAAAATATATAAAAGACATAATAGAATTTTTAAAAAAAGGAACATGTACCTACACAGTAACAGAAAAAATCAAAGAAATTCTAAAAAAAGAGAATTATCAAGAACTCTTTGAAGAAAAAGAATGGCATCTTACAAATGGAAAATATTTTGTTACCAGAAACGATGCTTCCTTAATTGCTTTTTCAATTGGCAAAGAATATCAATCATCCTTCAATATCATAACTACCCATTCTGATACACCTGCATTAATGATCAAACCACAAAATGAACTATATGAAAATAATTATTTAAAAATAAATATTGCTCCATATGGTGGTTTATTAAATTATGGTTGGCTAGATCGTCCCCTTTCAATAGCTGGAAAAATTATTATAAAAGATGATAATATCTATCAAAGTAAAATAATTGATTTACAAGAACCCCTTTTAACCATACCGAGTGTTGCCATCCATCAAAACGATAAGGCAAACAGCAACTTAGACTTAAATACCCAAACTGACTTAATTCCTATCATCGATTTAAAAAATGAAAAAGATATCATCCGAAAAATAGTTGGAGAAAAATATCAAATTCCTAAAGAAAATATCAAAGATTATGACCTATTTCTTTATAATACAGAACCACCTACTTTGATAGGTATAGAAAAAAATATCTTATTAGCACCAAGAATAGATAATCTAACAAGTACTTATGGAGCCTTAGAAGCATTACAAAAAAGTAATAATGAAAAAAATATCAATGTGTTTTGCTCCTTTAACAGCGAAGAAATTGGATCATTAACGAAAGAAGGGGCTGATTCGAACTTTTTACTAGATACGTTAAAAAAAATAGCAGCAACTCTAAAAATCGATATTTCCATCAGTTTATATAATTCCATTATTCTAAGTTCAGATAATACACATGCTGTACATCCAAATCATTCAGAATATGCAGATGATACAAACAAAGTATATCTTAACCAAGGAATTGTAATCTCCAAAGAAATGGTATCTACCACAGACAGTTTAACTTCATCCATTGTACAAGAATTATGTGAAAAAGCTAAAATACCTTATCAATACTTTACAAGTCGTAACGACATTGCCTCAGGAAGTACCCTAGCAGGACTCTCACTTAGACACGTTAGTACAAATTCCATTGATATTGGACTTGCTGAACTTGCGATGCATTCCTCACTAGAATGTATTGGCAAGGATGACATCTATTCTTTAAAGAATTTATTTGAACAGTTTTACAATACAACATTTCAAAAACATGAAAAAAGTACAAAAATTATTTTTTAGTTTTTGTACTTTTTTTCTTTGCTTTCTGTTTCCCTACTTCTTCATATTGCGCTTCTAAAATAGTATCTTCCTTTGCTTTTTTCATATCTACTACCTTAGTTGATGCAATTAAATCATGAAGCCCACAATGATCCACTCGTACTAATAACAAAAATAATAGAATATAAAGCAAAACATAACCAACTAAATTAATATTACTATACAACTTATAATAAGTATCTCCTTGAAATAAAAGGATCACTCCCATTTGTAACGCTGTAATAATTATATTATTTAGTATTACAGTTCGAACAAAATAAGCAAGAAATCTTGGGTTTGAATCTCCCATTCTCGTAACCACTTTAATCTTCATAACTCTCTTACCTATTGTTTGTCCTTGCGCTTGCCATTGATAAACACCAAAGTAGGCAATCATAACAATTAAATTAATAACCATATAATTAATATTCAACCGATTCAATTCATAAGAAAGAGAAATATATTCCTTTTCATAATCTTCTTTTGAAATTTCTTCCTGTTCATACTGATTAAAAAGTTCCATTACTTCATTATATTTTGATGCATAATGCTCTCTCTCTGGATTTAAAAAAGGAATATAAGAAATACAAGAAGCAATTGCTGCTACTACAAAAAAATCGATTAAATAAGCAAGAAATCTTTTAAAAACTATGTTATCTTTCATACCATCACCATTTATACATATTATAACAAAGAGAACACCATATTTGTCAAAAAAAGAATAACTTCCATCAGTTATTCTTAAAAACTATTTAATATCTTTATCATAAGAAATATCAGAAATAGTATACTTACGATTTTTAGACATAAAACTTAAAAATTTTGTGCTTCCATAGCCAAGTCCAGCTAATAAAAAGAAATAAATTACGCCAAACAAAGTAAACTTAGGTTCTGCCTTTGTAAGTAAACTAATGATGGACGCACCAGCACTCATACTAGTAACAATTGTTAAACTATTTATCGACTTACTAGTAACATCACTCTTAAGTCCAGAAAACAATTTTTGAGCAGAACCTACATAAGTTTGAGTCATATCCCATAAATATTTAATATAATCCAAAGTATCACGTAACGTTTCAAAACGATAACCACTAATTGCTAAAAACTCTGTTAAATCAGCATCACTCTTACTAATTTTTTCACGCGTTGAAATATAAGTTCCCATCTGATTAATTCTTCCATCAATCAAATTAATGGTTTTAGCATATCCCTCTAATTTTGAATTAAACTTAACAATATCTGCTCCACGAACACTTGCATTTTCTTTGACCCTATCAATCTTTTCCCAAATAATACGATGCATATTCAGATAACGATGCATTTGCCCTTTAAATTCACGAATAAAAATTTGAGCTTCAATATACTTTTCAATATTTAATATTTTTTTACTCTTATTATTAATAAAATAATATTTATCACCTCGAACAACATCATAATTATCATTTTTAAATTCAAAATACTTTTGTTTTTCAGTGCGTGACAGCAAATCAGCAATTTCATCTTTAGTAGCTTTCTCTGTTACAATAAAGTATGGATAAACTGTTGCAATATTTGCTAGTTCCTTCGGAACAGGAGCTCCCAAACTAAACAAATAATTAATAGCAGGAGAAAGCTTATTTTCATAATAATCTGTTACTGCATCAATATCAGCAAATAAAGTTTCTTCTTTTACATCATGATTATTCAAAACTGTTAAACCATCCTCATAGATTTTTACAGAAATATTAAGATTAGTCGTAAACTCAACAAATTCCTCTCCATCTACTCCATAATCGATTTTTCCTATTCCAAGATTTTTACGAAGTTCTAATAATTTATCTGCTTCTAAATCAAGTTGACTTCGTCCTTCCCTTAAAAAATCATAAATTTCAGTTAATTGTAGCATCGTTCTAGGAAACCAACCACCAACATACACATTTGATATTTTCATATAAAAAACTCCTAACAATCAAAATAAAAAAACTTAGCATCCAACGCTTCAAAACCATGTTTCATATAGCATTTATGAGCAGGAACACGGAAATTACAACTCCAAAGCTTAATAGAGACGCAACCCCTTTCCTTACAAACCTTCTTAATGACATCCATCATATGATCAGCAATATGATGTCTTCGATATTCAGGTAACACACACACATGATTTAATATAGCGAATGTATCCATTCCATCAAACAAAGTTGGAACGATGGTAATTTTGGTATGAGCAACAATTTTACCATCCAACGTCCCAATCAAATATAACTGGTTAGGATCATCATAAGTATCCTGAAAAACCCTCAAAGCTTTATCATAATCAGTATTCTCTTCAAAGCAAAGATTACAAACATCAATAAGTTCCTTAATATCTTCACTCTTGGCAAATCGGAAATTCAATTCCATCTAATCACCTTTACCCTATCTATAACCATTATAACAAAAGAAAATCAAAAAAACAAAAAACTTGACAAAAAAGTCAAGCTTTTGTAAATATTTTATTTTTAAATTTAAAATAAGAAAAAATACCCACTGTCAATAAAGAAAAGAATGAAAGAAAAGAAACAATCAACTTTGACAATTTTTGAACAGGAGTTTCTGAATTGACAGAATAATCTTTTTTCAAAATAATTTCACCATTAGCTTCTGCTGTAATGATAACATCTCCATCTTTTTTAAAGATCACATGACCTTCTGCATCTACAATAGCAATATCTTCATTACTGCTCTTCCATACTATTTCTTTATCTTGAACATAAGAAGGCAATTCCTCCTTTAACTCCTCATCTGATTTCACTATTACTTTATTGGCGAAATGAACTATTCCATTTTGAACTTCAAAATCATAATTACTTGTTTCATTTTTACCAAAATTATCAATAATTAATTGAATTTCTGTATCTTCTTTAACTGCTTCCTTCACTCTAAAAGTTAATGTTAAAATTTCCCCATTATCTTCCATCAATTTGGATTCCCTAACCGTCAAAGCAAAAAAAGAAATATTCCCATCCAAATTTTTTTCTGCACCTTTAAGTATTGCATTCGATAATCCCAAAATTTCAGAAGAAACAAACTCTAACTTTTCTTGATCATATACAATTGTTGAACTTAAAACACCAAATCCAGGATTATGTTCCAAATGTAAAGAAACCACAAATTCTTCATGAGTATTAACCGTAATCTCATTCATTTTAAATTCAATTTTTTCAGCTGCCTGACAAAAAGATGGACAAAAACAAAAGAAAACAAACAGAAATAATAATATTTTTTTCTTCATCACAGTTCTCCATTAAGTAAAAAAGCTCTAGGAAGTTCCCAAAGCTTATTCTTTTTTTATTTTAATTTAGCTTTTTTATGAAGCAAGAATCCAAGTCCAAGCATAGAACCAATAGCAACCAAGATTGACCCAGTTACAGGAGCAATTCCTGTTTTAGGATTTACTGGTTTAGTGACTTCAAAATCATAAGTAAGCTCCATACCATTAACATTAACAGTCAAAGTTACCTTACCAGCACCCACACCAGTAATTACACCATTTTCATCAATAGTTGCAATACTCTCATCACTTGATTTAAATTGATATACTAAATCATCAGTAACATTTGTTGGATTTAATAATATATTTAAATTGGTTTGCTCTCCAATACTAATATTATTCTTTGTATTAATAATTGAAATACTTTCTAAATGTACTTCATGTACAGTAACTTTAGCAGATACTTCCATATTATCAATACGTGCAGTAATCACACAATCGCCTTCACCACGGCCTGTAACAACACCAAATTCATCAACGGTAGCTACATCTTCATCACTACTTTCAAATACAATACGATCATATTCTGTAGTATTTTCTGGATTAAAGGTTAAATCTAAAATTTTCTTTTCATTACGATTTAATTCAAATTCTTTAACACTCATATCAATAGAAGAAATAGGAATAATGGAAACAGTAACATTGACCTCTACAGTCATTCCATTTGATAAAGATCCAATAACAGTTGTATTTCCTTCCCCAACACCTGTAACGATGCCATTTTCTGAAACAGTAGCTACTCCTTCATCATTACTCTTCCAAGTAATTTTTTTATCAGTTGCATTACTAGGATTAACTTGTGTAACAATAGTACTTTGACCGTGTCTTAAAATTCCAATAGAATTATTTGAAACTAAATCAAAGCTTGTTACAGGAACAATAACATAAACACTTACCTGCTTACTAACATTTCCAGCTTTTGCAGTAATAATAGCCGTTCCCTCACCACGAGCAGTTACAAAACCATTCTGATCAACTGTAACAACATTATTATCACTACTACTCCATTCCACTTCATCAGAAGAACCCGCTGGTGCTACTGTTGCAACCAATTGGGCAGTAGTATTACCATTTAATGTTTGTAAATCTAATTTACTAGTATTAAGTGTAATATCTGTTGCAGGTACAACTACATGAACCTTACTAGTAACAACTTTTCCGTTACTAGTTGTTGCAGTAATCACACAATCTCCTTTACCACGAGCTGTAATAACACCATTAGATACAGTTGCAACACTTGTATCACTACTACTCCATGTAATAGTTCTACTATCACTCGTAATATTTGGTTCAATAGAAGCATAAATTGTCTCTTGACTTCCAATATTAACTAAATTAATAGCTGTTTTATCAAAAGTAATAGATTGAATTGGTGCAACAACAGTAACTTCAATAGTTGCAGTTTTTACACGTGTTGCATCCACATCACTTGTCCAAGTAGCAGTAATAATAGTTTTACCAGCCACACCATCAAAAGAAGAAACAGCAGTAACAAGACCATCTGCACTAATTGTTGCAACCTCTGTATTACTACTACTCCAAGTAATCTTACCAGTTTCATCAACGTTGGTTGTTGGATTAGCTGTAAGTTGTAACGTTTCCCGAACATTTGCATTAAGTGTTGGTGCCGCCTCATTAATAATAATTCCATCCACAGTTGATAAAACTTTAATATTACGAGTTTCTGAAACACCTCCAGAAGTAGCTGTTACAGTTGTTTCCCCTGCACGAACAGCTGTTATTTTACCATTTGCATCAACTGTTGCAATAGCACTATTTCCAGTAGTCCATGTAACCGTTTTATCACTAGCATCACTAGGCATTACTGTTGCTTTCATCAATTTTGTTTGTGTTGGCAATAAAGTAATGGTACTACCATTTGTAACATCAAGCATAATTCCCGTAACAGGAACAACAACAGTAACATTAACACTAGAAGTCATAGTTCCAACTGTTAAAGTAATAGTAGCTTCTCCACTACCAACAGCTTTAACAAGTCCACTTTGACTTACAGTAGCAACATCTGTATTATTACTACTCCAAGTAATTTGATCTGTAGTATCAGTTGGATTAATGGTATATGTAAGTTGTTTTTGAGTATTGCTTCCCGTTTTTTCTAATATAAAATCTACATCCCTAATATTTACATCCTGAATAGGGGCTTTAATATCTAAAGTTACTTGATCCTGAAAACTTTTTCCTGTTTCACTACTACGAGAAGTAACGGTAATAACTGCTTTACCAGTTTTTTTAATGGTCACATTTCCACTATGATCTACACTGGCAATATCATCATGATTGCTCATCCATGTTGTAGTAACAGTATCAGTCATTCCTACTGGTGTATTTCTATAATTCAATTGATATGAAGCCACATCATTTTTATTAATGACAATAGCATTTTCTTGAATCTCAGAATTTGTAATTTCTACTCCACCCAAATGGGAAATAACATGAACACTTACTTCAAAATTTTGACCAAAAGCGGTTACTTTTACTTTAGCATTTCCAACTTTTAAAGCAGTCACTTTACCATCACCATCAACAGAAACAATATCACTACCTTCTGTAATAGTATAAGTAAAATCTTTATTATCAGTAGTATCTCTTGGCAAATAATCAACAATAATATTAGCACTATTACTAACACCCATATCGATATTTAAATCGGATGTTGCTAACTGAACACTAGTTGAATCCACAGGAACCTCTACAAATACAGTAAGTGGCATACCATTTGCATTCACTTTAGCATCAGTACCTATAATATTTCCTGATGCATCAAATTGGGCATTTTGAACATCCAATTCCTCAATAGAGACTTCAGTATTTCCAGAAGCAGTTTCTAAAACTTCAAAAGTTAAACTTCCAATTTTTACATTACTATCTTTATAAAAATTAGAATATAAAACAGCAAGAGCAACATATCCTCGATCAATACCATCATCTGCTACACCATCACCATCATCATCAAAAGGAACCACAAGACTTTTTAAAGTTTTCTGCTCCTTAAATTTATTCTCTTCAGGTTCAAAATCATAATCAACAAGCTTAAGTGCACTTGGATCATACTTAACCTTAAAAGTCATAGCATTAAAACTCTGATCATTCTCATAATCGATTTGATAAGTAACATATTTCTTATCATTACCATTACTTCTTTCGATCACTGCTGGCATATCTGCAGTAGCAGGTGTTTTAGCATCAAGCACTGACAATTTAAGTGTTGGTGTACTACTTGCTACAGTATAAACTATCGCAGTAGCAAAGCAAAATAGACACATAACAAGGCAAAGCCATCTTTTTTTTAACTTCAATTTTATTTTCATCAAAAGACCTCCTCTGTATTATAAATATTATATCACAATAAAATTCATTTTCCATATATTTAACATGTATTTTTTTAGAAAATGTAAAATATTCTTATGACAATTTTAATCAATCACATATTATAAAAATTCATATTATGTATTTCTCATCGCATGTACAATAACCCTTCTCTCATCATCATGATAGCAAGTAGATAAAGTAAGAGTCTTCGTTTTCTTATTTATTCCAGGAAAAGGAACTTCACTACGCTCAAAATAATTCTTTTGAATATCTAATGGAACATCATCATATTCATCTGTTACATAACTTGCATACACTTGATATTCAAAAGTTTCATTTTCTGTATAAATAAAAATTGTTATATCATTTCCAAGCTCTCCACTATAAATCTTTAATAAGTCACTAAACATCGCTGTTCCATAAGAATTATGTCCAAACAAAATCGTATTTTGATCAGAAAAATCCGACTGATTTTGATAATTCATAAAAATTGAACCATAAATATTATATTTCTTATAAGCATCATGATCTAAATAAAAAGCATTATCTCTTCCTTTTAAAATAGGATATTGAATATGAGTGTTAGGAATATCAATCCATGCTACAATATCAGGATTATATAAATCAAGCTTTTTAAAATCAATAGTTCCAGTACGATCTCCATTCTCTAGTTGCACTACCTCTTCAATCATATTTTCCTGTAAACGATTAGCTTTTCTTTCATAATAAAAATTTTTTCCAAAATGCCATAATGAAAAAATGAATGTCAAAAAAACAAGAACTATCATCAAATTTAAAAATGAAATACGATACTTTTTCTTTAACCGTAATTTTCCCACTAAAATTCCCTCATTCTTAAACTTAAGTATAAAAGAAAAATAATCCAAAGTCAAAAAAGAAAAAGAGTGTTCTTCACACTCTATATATTCTCATCACGAATACAATCTAAAATATTTTCTTTGCGAATCTTATTAACAGAATATCCCATTGCAACAAGAACAACAAAGAATACTCCACCAATCGCAAACATAACAGCTCCCCAAGGAATAAGTATCCCTTCCCCTTTAGAAAACGCACTCATTGAATTATGAATGAATAAGATTATAATAGCAGAAACAGGAAGCCCATAAAATAAAGACTTCAATCCAAAAAATAAGCTTTCAAACAAAATCATCTTATTAAATCCAGTTGGTGCAAGCCCCATACTTCGAAGCATTGCAAATTCCTTTCTTCTTAAATTAATACTAGTATGAATTGTATTAAAAACACTTGTTACCCCAATCAAAGTAACCAAAGAAATAAACCCATACAACAATAACTTAATAGCTAATATTTGATTTTTTTGTTCTTTTAATTCTTGTTTTGGACTACCTACATAACTATTATTATTTTTAAACTTATCCTGTAATTCATGATAAAGTGACTCATAATCATTTGCATTTAATTGAAGCGTATAATAAGGAGTATAATCATAATCAAGTAAAACATCCACCAATGATTGATATCGACTCATACTAATAAAACCTGTCAAAACATTTTGATACCCTATATGACGAAAAGTTGGTAAATATTCATTAGTATAAACAACAGAAAATGGTTTATCAAAACACACTTCACTTAGTGTACAAAGCTGAAAATAAGTATCATTATTTTGAATCAATTGTTGATGATAAGAAATACGATTATCATCACCATACACCACAAATTGCCCTTCATTAAATAAAATAATATCATCAAACGAAGCATGGATTCGATTAGCATAATCTTGAAATGCTTCATCTTCCAAAACAATCAAATTAAAATTATTTTGGTCTATAACAGAACCAATTTCATTATAATTTCTTCGATAATCACTATATTCCTTTGTATAAGAATCAAAAGGTATCTGCAGCTGATAAGATGTTGAAAAATACAAATAATTTTCACGTACTCTAGAATCCTTTTGTACTTCTTTTAAAGAAGAAACATCACTACTCATTGTACCAATAGAAATATCATAATCAAAATAATCAATCGAGTCCATACTTGATATACCATAAGTCAAATAAGCGGAAAAAGAAATAAACAATACAATACTAATAAATAAAGATAAAATAGTAATACGATACTTCTTTTTATTTCGTTTCATATTTTTAAGAGCAAGTTCTCCTTCAATACCAAAAAATTTAGTAATAAACTTTGGTGTTTTAAGTTTCCTCTTTGGCATCTTAATATCATCATTTTCACGAATTGCTACAATTGGGGTTATCCTACTCGATCTTCTTGCTGGAATAAGAGCAGAAAAGAAAACAACCAAAATCATAAAACCAATTGGTACTAAGATGTAAAGCCAATTAATGACTAAAGAAAATTCATAAGTCCAAATATCTTGCAACAAATAATTTAAAATCTGTAACACAATATAAATTCCCAAGAAAGATCCTAAAATTCCTAAAATAATTCCAATCGTCCCCACAATAAATGCTTCAAAAAAAACTGTATGTAATATTTGCTTTCTTGTAGCTCCAATACTTGAATATAATCCAAATTGCTTTTTTCTCTCCATTGTAGAAATAGCAAACGAATTATAAATAACTATTATACATCCAACAGATAATAGAGTAAGAGCAATACTCAAAATACGCAAAATTGACTGATTAATATTACGATAACGAGTAGTACCATAATAATATAAAAGTCCTGAATTATATTGAATATCATGATCATCAAGAGACAAATCTTTGATAATTTCTGCTCCTATTTCAAAAGAATCTTTTGGTTTATAAAATTGCACATATAAATGATTTGGATATTCTGCACTAACTTCTGTAGCTTTAGTAAAAATAGAATATCCCCCTGCACTATAGTTCTCTGTATAAGGCCTTCGAATAATTCCTACCACTTTGTAAGTCTTATGCATCTTAACATTAATAGATTCAGAAACTTCTGGAAAAAAAGCTTCGTTTCGATAAAACTCTTCTCCCTCAATTACCCTAGGTCCTATATTCAAATCCAAAATATCTCCAAGATGATACTCTTTTCCCCCATTATAACCAATATGCTCTGAAATAATAATTTCTTGATCATTTAATGGAAGTCTTCCATCAACCAATTGAAAAGTTTCAAGCATATCTTGATTTGCAGAACTAATAAAATAATAAGGTTTCGACACATTAGTAGAATCCGAAAACTCTGCAAAACCAAATGAAGTCGTAAAATAAGATCTTTCAACATTAATATTTGCTTGAATCGTTTTGGCATCATGAAGTGATAAAGTATCAAATTCCATATGATGTCCACCATTGGAGAAAATCTCCTCTGCTTTCATTTCTTCAATAAAGCTAGAAGCAAGTAAACCGCATCCAAGCATCAAGGCCATAGATAAAGTAATACCAATAATCGTTACAATAGTTCTTTTCTTATTCATAAGAAGGTGTTTGATTGTCAAACGATTTAACACTTTCATCTTACTTCACCTTTTCATCCTTAATAATTCTACCATCATCAATGGTAATAATTCGATTAGCATGCATTGCTAAATTTTGATCATGTGTAATCATGATAATTGTTTGTTCATATTTCTTATTACTAATTTCCAAAAGTTCCATAATTTCCTTACTTGATTTACTATCCAAATTTCCTGTTGGTTCATCTGCCAATAACAATGCTGGATGATTCATCAAAGCTCTACCAATACTAACACGTTGTTGCTGACCTCCAGATAACTCATTTGGTAAATGATGGACACGATTCTCAAGCCCTAAAGTTTCAATCAATTCTTTTAAATAAGCTTCATCAGGTGTTTTATTATCTAGTAAAATTGGAAGTTCCATATTTTCTTTTACATCCAAGATAGGAATCAAATTATAGAATTGATAAATAAGCCCCACTTCTCTTCTTCTAAAAATAGCTAAATTAGTTTCATTATAAGAAAACACATCATTTTCATTTACAAAAACTTTACCACTGCTAGGTTTATCAACTCCCCCTAAAATATGTAAAAGTGTAGACTTCCCACTACCACTGGCACCTACAATTGCTACAAATTCTCCCTTTTCAACTGTAAAACTAATATCATCTAAAGCCTTAACAAAAGTATCCTGATTTCCATAAGACTTACATAAATGTTCAACTCTAAGTATTTCCATAAAACTCTTCCTTTCTCACATTCATTATACGATATATCTATGACAAGATAGTGACTAACTTGATGACAATTCAGTCACAAAAAAAGTATTCCATCAAATCATAATAGAATACGTGTTCCTTTTCACTCTTCATTTTTTATCTCTGATCAAGAATCACACCTCTTCCACTTGCAATATGATATTCTTCTCCATTAGTGACCACTTTTTCTTCAAAAAAACCACCACCATATTGACTTGCATTATTATTAATAATTTCACCATCATTAATAATCATATTGCTACACTTGGATTCATTAAAAGAATAAATTCCTACACCCGTTTGGGCCGAATTATTGCTAATAATTCCGCCATTCATAATAAATTCACTATTATATAAAAAGATCTAGTAAATCATTTTAATGCACTCATTATCTTATAACACTAAGTTTACCATAACCCTTCAAGATTATCTAGAAAACATCTTTCATTTTACAAAAAAAGAATTCTATTAAACACCAATAGAATATCCTTTTTTCTTTAAAATAATTTTTCTTAAAAAGTCAACTGGAATAACAGTGAAAGAAAGAAGTAAAACAAGACCAAATTCAAAAGCTGTAAGACCATAAGTTCGAAATAAATCTCCTCCATGATAAATCAAATAACATTGTACAGTACAAATAAACACAATAGTAATAATAAACACAATATTTTTTCTTAAATGGGCAAGTAAATTCAATCGATGAGTTCTAGCATTAAAAGCATTACACACTCCAATAAAAATAAATAAAGCAAAATAAGCAGTCATAAAATATTTATAATGATCAGAAGAACGTACAAGTCCTTTAAAAATAGGAGCCTTCAAAAAGAAAATACATAAAAGTGCAGAATAAATACCTGTAAAAATAATTTGACTATACATATACCCATTCATAATAGGTTCATTTTTGGGCTTGGGTCTTTCCTTCATTGTTTCATCCAAAGCAGGTTCAAAAGAAAATGCAAGACCAGCAAACGTATCCATAATCATATTAATCCATAACATCTGTATTATGGTAATTGGAGTATTAACACCAATAAATGGCCCAATGATTGAGAGAAATAAAGCACACATATTACAAGTCAACTGATAAATAATGAACTTACGAATACTTTTAAAAATTGTTCGTCCATACAAAATAGCTTTACTAATCGATTCAATATTATCATCCAAAATAACGATATCACTTGCTTCTTTACTAACCTCTGTTCCACTTCCCATTGCAAATCCTACATTTGCTCGTTTTAACGCTGGAGCATCATTCACTCCATCACCTGTCATTCCAACAATTTGATCCATATTCTGTAAAATTTTAACCAAACGACTTTTATCTTGAGGAAGTGCTCTTGCAACTACTCGAAGTCTTGGAATAAAAGCTTCAATTTGTTCATCAGTATAATTGGAAAGTTCATTGCTTGTTAAAACTAAATCATCTTTATATTTCAATAAACCACATTCACGAGCAATGGCTCGTGCTGTATCAGGATGATCTCCTGTAATCATAATCATAGAAATACCAGCACTTTGAATACTACGAATACCACTAGTAGCTTCATCTCTTAATTCATCACGTATACAAACAATCCCAACAAATACTAAATCAGAAAAATTTTCAGCAAATTTGCCTTTTTGATATCCCAACAGAAGCAGACGATTTCCCAACTTAGTTAAACGATTGATTTCTTCCATAACTCCTTCTTTATGAGCAAAATATCGTTCTTCACCAAGCTCATTTAAATAACGAGAACAATGAGTTATAAGTTTTTCACAAGCACCTTTAATATATGTAATATTTTCTTTATTTTCATATAAAGTAACTGCAGAATACTTTTTACGACTATCAAAAGAAATCCTTTCTACCACTTCACAAGAAAGATCTCGTTTTGAAATAAACGATAATAAACTACGATCTGTAGAATTTCCCCCAATAACTTCCATTTTATCGTTATACATTGAAGCATTATTAAAGTAAATAGAACGATAAAATGTTTCATAATATTTTGAACATTTCATCATTGCTTTTTCAGTTTTATAAACTTTCAAATTAGCATCAGTAATACTCGTAACTTCAAGTTTTCCTTTTGTAAGTGTTCCTGTTTTATCTGTTAATAAATAATTTAAACTTCCTGTTGTTTCAATCCCTGTCATTTTTCTTACCAAAACATTACACTTTAACATTCGCTTCATATTAGAAGATAATACCAGAGTAATCATCATGGGTAATCCTTCTGGAACAGCAACCACAATAATTGTCACACTAAGCGTTAAAGCATAAATAAGATGATCCATCATTAAAGAAAAATTTGTAATAGTTGACATAATTTTCGTACCATCAAAATCGTTTTGAATCACAATCACCGAAAATAAATAAGAGAATAAAACGAAAAAAGCTCCAATATATCCAATACGACTAATAATTTTAGCAAGACCTCTTAAACGCATATTTAAAGGACTCTCTGGCTCTTTTTCTTGAACCTCTTGCGCTAAATTACCATAAAAAGTTTGATCGCCAACCTTGGTAACAAGCATTTTAGCAATTCCAGAATAAACAACAGTTCCTCGAAATACTTCATTCTTCTCTTGAATTTGATCAGAAAAAGCAGCAAATTTACTAGCTTCCTTACTTTCTCCATTCAATGAAGATTCATCAACACTCAAATTTCCTTCAATCAAATAACCATCTGCTGGTATCTTATCTCCACTGGCAAGAAGTACCACATCCGCTACAACAACTTCATCAATGGGGATTTCAAAAACTTTACCATCGCGTAAAACACGTACCACAATTTTTGAAGATTCCTCTTGAAGTCTTTGAAATGCGGCTTCAGAACCATACTCACTAATCGTAGAAATAAAAGTTGCCAAAAAAACAGCAATCAAAATACCAAGTGTTTCAAACCAATCAAAATCGCGAAACAAAAAAACAACCTTAATTGCCAAAGCAACCAATAATATTTTAATAATAGGATCTCCTAAAGATTCTAACATCAATTTCCAAAAACCATTACCTTTTACTTTACTAAGAGCATTACTTCCATATTTTTTTCTTGAAACTACAACTTCATCACTACTCAAACCATTTCGATTCATGAGATGTTGATCCTCCTTGATACACTATATGAAGTAGACACAAAAAAAAGACACAGAAGTGTCTATAGAACTAAACTAAGAAACAATTTCAAAATTAGCATCTGTCCATGCTGGTCTATAACCTAGATTTTCAGATAAAATCCAAGTTTTCATATTTTCATTCGAAACTTTAAAAACAATATTAAGTGACATACCAGTAAACATACTTAGTTTAGATATTGATTGTTTTATTTGAAAAGAACTTAAATCTAATTTTTCTAATGAACTACAATTTGCAAACATACCACTCATATTAGTCACTTTACTCGTATCAAAATGACTTACATCTAAACTTGTTAAACTTCTACAACCCAAAAACATATTCTCCATACTAGTAACATTACTTGTATCAAAAGAACTTAAATCTAAACTGGTTAACTTACTACAACCTGAAAACATAGAAAACATATTAGTAACACTACTCGTATCCAAATATTCTAACCCTTCAATACTCTCTAAATTAGAGAATCCAACAAACAAATAAGAAGACCTCGAATTAGCTTTAATACCTCCATCGGATTGTAAATACAAAGTATAAGTTGTATC
>CAJUGF010000029.1 GCA_910585915.1 uncultured Bacilli bacterium
AGTAGAATCTAATTATTCATAGTGGTGCGGTTGAGATTTCAATTAAAAAAAAAGCAGGTTTTAAAACCTGTTTTTTTATAGAATATTTTTTTCTATTAATTTATAGAAAATGGTATCTTTTAAAATATTTTCTAGTTTATTGAATATTTCAAGTGTTTCTTCACCTGATAATTCATCTATTTTTTTTGAATTTGTAATATTTGGAATGTCTATTGATGTGTCATATTTTATTTCATATGTTATATTAAATTCTATTTCATTTGCATTTTGATTCATTCTAAAAATGATATTCCTTTTTTGATTTTCTTTTTCTATTTTTATTTTACCCGTTATTTTTTCATTTTTGAATAAATAATTTAATTCTAGTTCTTTGTCCGTTTGGTTTACTAAATGTATCTCTAATTCATCTTCAAAGTTAATAGATTTTTCATTATTATAATTTGTTATAGAAATGATATTTTCTTTGTCCTTTACAACTGTTATATGAATTACATTTTGCTTTAAGCTTTCGGTGAAGAGATTTATTTTATAATCATCAGTATAAGTATAATTATTAAATGTTTCCTGTATCTCATCTTTTATTGTATTTTTGTCTTTCTCTTGTATATTACTAAGAATGGTTAATAATTCATCGTCTGCAAGTATTTTATTCTCTAAGTATTTTAGAGTTCTTTTTTGGTTTTCTTTGTCTAATAAATAAGTTATTTTGGTTGTTTTTATAGTTTCATTATTTATATTGATATCTGTTTTCTCTCTATGAATATAGTCTTTATTTAATGATTCTACTAAGTAATCTTTGCATTTTCTTATGATTGTTTTTAGATCAGCAGAGTTATACTTGCTTTGATAAACGTCTGTTTGTAATGTTTGAGTTTCTGGTAATTCTAGAATTTTTTCATAAACTTTTGTACTTTCTAAGTATTGTTTTCCATTAAGCATATAGAGAAAGAAATTTAGTATGGTAGATTGGTCTTTGTTCATTCCAAGACCCATTTTTAACTGTTTTTTGTCTTTGTCTATTGCAAGTAAAAAATCATAATCGTAATTTTGAAGTTCTTCTAGACCATTCCAATTTTGATTTGTTTTGAATGATATATTGCCACTAATTTTTGCTTGATTTTTACTTTCTTCATCATTTATTAAATTGTTTAGGCTTTCATGTGTTTTATTAATTGTTTTTATTAAAACATTCATGGGATTGGTTGCATAATAATATGCTCCTAAAATTCCTAAAACAATTATTACAGGAATGCCAATAAATAGGAAATATTTTAATCCTGCTCCCTTATTTTCTTTTAATTCATTCATCGTATTATCCTCTTTCTATATTTTATTATAACAATATTTTATGAAGACATAAATACAAAAATTATTCTACTTTTCTTTCTTGGTTTTTGGTATAATGGGAATGAAATTGGGTGGTTTTAATGGAATATGTAAAAACTAGAACAATTATGACTAAATCAGATCAAGGAGAAAAATGGTTTGGAATTGATTATCATATGAATTTATATAAGGGCTGTTCTTTTGGATGTATTTATTGTGATAGTCGTAGTGATTGTTATCATATTAATAATTTTGATGAAGTGAAATCGAAGGTTGATGCTTTGGAAATTTTAGAATCAGAATTAGCTAGTAAGGGATATCGTGGTGTTGTGAGTTTTGGAACACTTTCTGATCCATATAATCCAGAAGAAAAGTCTTTAGAGATCACAAGAAATGCTTTAAAGTTGATTGCTAAGTATGGTTTTGGTGTTTCTATTGATACAAAGAGTGATTTAATTTTACGAGATATTGATATCTTACAGGAAATTGCTCTTAATAATAGTGTGATTATTAAAATTTCTATTTCTGTTGCTGATGATGACATGGCTAAGAAACTTGAACCAAATGTTATTAGTAGTACAAAACGTTTTGAAGTTTTAAAAGCGTTAACTGAAGCATCATTATATGCTGGTGTTCTTCTTACTCCAGTATTACCTTTTTTAACAGATACTGAAGAAAATATTCGAGCAATTATTTCTAAAAGTTCTAATGCCAATGCAAGATTTATTTATACGAAAATGGGAATGAATTTAAGAACGAATCAAAGAACGTATTATTATCAAAAGCTTGATGAGCTATATCCTGGGCTTTCTTCAGATTATGAAGCTGTATATGGTAATAAGTATTTTTGTAGTTCTTTACAATATCGTCATTTAATGGAATTATTTTTAAAATTGTGTCATCAAAAAGGAATTTTAACAGAGATGGAAGATATTATTAAAGATTATAAAAAAGTGGTTCCAATGAATGAACAAATAAGTTTATTTTAAGAGTTTTATACTCTTTTTCTTTTGGAAAATTGTTCTATATTATTCTATTTGTTTTGGGTCACATTAATAGTGGAGGTGGAAATTATGTCTTCAAAGGAGTTATTGTATATTGAAGATTTTTTAGGCCATGAAGATTATTTCATGAACCATTTATGTGAGACACGGGAATGTCTTGATAATGAAAGGTTAGATAAATTTCTTCATAAATTAGAAAAAACTAATCAAGATTTAATACAGAAATTTTATGGATTATTATAGAAAGGAAAAGAGAAATGGAAGATAAAATGTTAATGGAAGGTATCTTATGGGATACGAAAGTGTTGGCTGATTTATGTTTGCATGGATCAATGGAATCAGCCACAGAAGATGTGCATAAAACTTTTTTGGTAGCATTAAAAGATGTACTACATATGCAAAATGAAATTTATAATGTTATGAGTGAGAATGGGTGGTATTCTTCTGATAATGTTACAGAAACGAAATTAACACAAGCAAAACAAAAGTTTCAAAAACTTGCAAAAGAAGAGTAGTCTTCTTTTTTTCATAGAATTTTTTCTTGGCACTTGTTATAATCTTCTTGGAAGGAGATGTATGATGAAAAAAATTTGTTCTTTGATACTTATCGTGTTGACATTCTTTGGGTTGCCTTCTTTGGTATCTGCAAGCGATGAGGTTATTAATGTTTATATTTTTAAAAGTTCTACTTGTCCTCATTGTGAACAGGCATTGGAATTTTTTGGAAATCTAAAAAATGATAGTGAGTATGGTTCCTATTTTAATTTAGTTGAATTTGAAACATATAAGACTGTAGAGAATGCTGAGGAAGTTAATCGAAATGTAGAACTTGCTGAAAAGGTTTCAAAGTACTTTGGTCAAAGTTTTGAAGGTGTTCCTTTGATAGTAATTGGAGATAAACATTTTGATGGCTATGCTTCTAGCATGGATGATGATATCATAAATACTATTATTACAACTTATCATGGAGATGTAAAAGATGTTGTAGCTGGAATTCAAAATGGTACTTTAAAACCATCATATTTTGATGCGATTATGACAGGTATTATTATTGTAGTATTTGTTGTTGGCATTGGATATTTTGTTTATGCTGCAAGAAAAAATGTAACTGAAGAGTAGAAACATTGTTTCTATTTTTTTTACCTATAGTTATAAATGCAATGATAAAAATATTTTAAATAAAAGTAAAGGAAATGAAATTTTAGAGATATTATAATTATTAGAAAAAATTATTATGGCGAAGACTTTAGTGGCTATGCCATTAGTCTCGCTCATGAGTTATATTTTAATATTATGACATTGCATAGTATTTTTTAATATTTAAAATTGATTATACAAATTTTGAAAGTCAAATATAAAAATATATGTGAACATCTTCCAAAAATAAAAATGTCGTAAATATCCATCAATAGACTATCACGACATTTAAGAATAAGTAAGTAGTTACCATATTTTTTGATTTTATAAACTTGAGATTTATTTATTTGTTAAATAATTAATGATATCATATAGAGAAGATATTATTAATAGTACTCCAATAATAACTAAAGCTGCATTGGCTATTAGTATTGTATACAATCCAAGTAAAATGAAAATGCTACCATTAATTAGATTACTTCGGAATAATTTATTTTGTTCTTGATGAAAGCTTTTGGCAATCAATATTTTGTTGATTCCATTTGCTATTAAGTAAAACCCAAGAATATATCTTAGTCCTACTTCTAATATGCTTGCTAATAATACTATAATTAATCCAATAGATATACTTATAATTCCATTCATAAGTGAATTGGAATCTTCAATTTTTAATTGTTTTTTCAGGTTAATATATTTTATTATATGAAATATTCCAAAAGTAATTATTAAAGCTCCAATTATTTGGAAGGTAATTGTGACTATGCTGTTTGAGTTAGTTATTAAAATAATTCCTAAAATTAAGAGAATGATGCTTTCAAATAATCCCTTTTTTTGTTTGTTATTTGGTTTAATTAGTTTTGTATTCATAATATATCCTTTCTTTCATTCATTATATCCCAATCTTATGATTTATCAAGTAGTATTTTTTTAACTCTTATGATATACTTTAGAAGATAAAAGGTAGGGGTGATGTGATGGAATCCAAAGAGATAATACTGAAATTATTAGCGAAGTATGGATTAGATTCTGTATATCACGATCCATATTTATATGAAAAAGATGGACACTTTGGGCTTGTTTATTCTTTTTCTCATGTTCATTATGGATTTTTGACACGTGCTGTCTTTTTTTCTCAAGAAGAGGAAATGGATGATTTTCTTTATCAATATTGGTGGTATAAGAAATATGGAACTAATTATCAAGTTACTTTAGAACTTGATAATTATGAAGTTTTTGAAGTAAGACCACAGTTTTTTTATCAGGGAAAAGATATTAATGCTCAAGGTATGAAAGATTTGTTAGTTGATGCTTTGGAGATTCAGAGTGATCAAAAAAGCGTGAAATTTTATCAAAGATTGATACGAACTGCTCGTATTTTGTTAGAAGCAATTGAATTAAAAACGAAGGTACAGTTTGATACTTTTAAGAGTGTGAAAGAACTAGATAATGAATGGAAAAGACAAGAGAATGAATTTTTACAACTTTATAATCGTCATCAAAAGGATCATAAGCCTTTGTTAGAAGTAGAGGATGATCATGAGGATTTTGTTAGGCCTCATGAACTTGATGATTTTTCTTTGCAGTTGGATTGGTTTTTGAAACATGAAAGTGAAGAAGAATTAAGAGGTTTTATTGTTACTCTTTGGACAGCGTTGCATTCTTTGGAAAAGGATATTAGACATCTTCAAAATAAGTATTTATTGATTAAACTTCCTTTAGATTTGGATGATGTTCGAAAAAAGAAAGTATATATGGAAAACTTGCTTAATAAAAAGAAGGGTTTATTTTCTAAAAAGGAACATCCACTTACAGAACTTATGAAGATTGAAGAGAATAGTGAGACTAAAAAGATCGTTCCAATGGAGGATTATATTAAGAATGAAGAAAAACGTTTAGAGGAAAAGTATGCAGTTATTTCTGAAATGGATTATGTTACCCTTGGTGATTATTTGAATGAATTTGATAATTTAGGGATTGATTGTTCTTTAGATATTAAAGAAGAGAAAGTTTTGAAAAAATATTCACATGATGAGTTACTTTCTTCTTTAAAGGAAATCTATAATCATTTATCTTTAGATGAACAAATGACTTTGGCTGTTTATCATTCTTTTTTGAGTCCTTTATGTGATGAAGTTCTTCTGCGTCTTATGGATGGAGAAGAAGTAGTAGCAATTCAAAATTTTTTAAAGAGTCATTATTTAGAAGAAGTTGGCAATGCTATGAATGTTATTATGGATGCTGAAAATGTTTTTATTCGTATGAAAAAAATGAAAATGCTTTCCCTATCTAGTGTAGATCATTTTTGCTCTAGCCTTATTCAAGTTTGTAAGTCTCTTTTGGCAATTACTGCTTTTCAGATTTCTGGAATTAGTTATTATTTTGGAAAAAGTTTATTGGAAGATCAAGAATTTTTACTTTATCATGCATCATGTCGTAACAGTGGATGCCCAAATCAGAGAAAGGGAGCATTTGATGTGCATGATATTATTGAATTACATGAGATGATTCCTTTGTGGTTTTGTCCCTCTTATTATTCTTTGAAGGATCCATATTTTCATGATTATTCTTTACAGGAAATAGATAATAATGAAAATGTTTTGTTGAATTTTAAAAATTGTCGAGTAAATTGGAAGGATTCTGTTATAATAAATGTATCGCGATATAAAATAGAACGATCTGGAAAAGTTGTTTCTCAAGTTCGACTTTTGAAAACAGAAGTATTTCGACGTATTGTAGTTACAAGGTAAGGTGAAATTATGAAGAATGAATATTTACAAGCATTTAAAAATGGAATTGCTATTTTTGAAGAGAGTTATCAACAAAAAAAAGTTTTAGAATTAGAAGATGAAATTTCTAGCCAAATTTCTAAAGGAAAAAGTGAAGAAGAAGTTATTCAAGGACTTGGTACAGTTGAGCGTCGAATTGAAAATGTTTTAAAGGAAAATCATGTGAATATTCATAATCAGAGGAGTAATAGTTTTTTCTCTTCTAAATGTGCAAGTTTATTAGAAATTATTAATCATATTATTGATGTTATGAGTAAAAATAATTCTCGTACAAATGCAAAGATAATTTTTGATATTTTGATTTTAATTTTCCTTGTTTGTATTCTTAAAATCCCTTTTATTTTGGTTCGAGATTTAGGGGATAGTTTACTATCATTTTTAGAAATTCCTATAGTTTTAAACTTCTGGCATTTGGTGATCGAACTTGTCTATGTTATTTTGGCAGTTGTAGTCTTTTTAAATATTTTTAAACGTTGGTTTAGGAATTTAAAGGTTGGAAAATAGATTTTTTCTATTTTCTTTTTTATTATATATTTGCCGATTTTTCTTGCAAAAGTCGACTTTTTGATGTATTATTTTGGGAGTCAAAAGCGAAAGGGTTTGAAGTTTATGGATAAGATTATAAATGTTGCAGTTGTTGCACACGTTGATGCAGGAAAAAGTACTTTAGTTGATGCTTTATTAGAGCAAAATGGGGTTTTTTCTAGTCATGAAGTAGTAGAAGAACGCGTTATGGATAGTGATGCCATTGAAAAGGAAAGAGGTATTACGATCTATTCTAAGAATTGTTCTATTCATTATAAGGATTATAAAATTAATATAGTAGATACTCCAGGTCATGCTGATTTTTCTAGTGAAGTAGAACGTGTTATTAAAACAGTAGATACTGTTGTTTTGATTGTAGATTCTTCTGAAGGACCAATGCCACAAACACGGTTTGTGTTAAAGAAAGCTTTGGAACAAAATTTAAAACCAATTTTATTTATTAATAAAATTGATAAAAAGGATGCACGTCCTGAAGAAGTTGTAGATATGACATTTAATCTTTTTATGGAATTAAATGCTACAGATGAACAACTTGATTTTCCAATTATTTATGGTATTGCAAAGGACGGAGTGGCTGGATATGCTCCAAATGATATAGCAAGTAATGTAGAGCCTTTATTAGAAACGATTTTAAAGCAGGTGGAACCATTTGCAGGTAGTGAGAGTGATCCACTACAATTACAAATTTCTAATTTGGATTATGATGATTATATTGGAAGACTTGGTATTGGACGGGTTAATAAAGGAAAAATTAAGTCTGGAGAAACAGTAGCTGTAGCAAAAAATGATGGAAGTGTTATTAATTTTCGTATTTCTAAATTATTTGTAACAGAGGGTATTTCTAAAGTTGAAAAACAAGAAGCTTATTTTGGAGATATTGTAACAATTGCTGGATGTTCAGATATTTCTATTGGAGATACGATATGTACAAAGGAACATATTGAGGCATTACCTCCAATTATTATTGAAAAGCCAACGCTTTCTATGAATTTTTTGGTTAATGATGGGCCTTTTGCTGGTAAGAGTGGGAAGTTTTTAACTACTCGTCATATTCGTGAACGTTTGGAAAGAGAGTTACAAACGAATGTAGGACTTCATGTTGAAGAATTACCTGGAACTGATGGATATAAAGTAAGTGGACGAGGAGAGCTTCATTTATCTATCTTACTTGAAAACATGAGAAGAGAAGGTTATGAACTTTGTGTTTCTAAGCCTGAGGTTTTGTTAGAAGAAATTGATGGAAAAAAATGTGAACCTTTTGAACGTGTCATTATAAATTGTCCTGGGGATTATCAAGGAACAATTATTAATGATTTGCAAGAAAGAAAAGCTAGTTTGGAAGTTGTTACGACTTCAAATGAGGGTTATGCACATTTAGAATTTTTAGCGCCTACTCGTGGATTAATTGGTTATCGTAGTGCATTTATTACGAATACTAAAGGTGAAGGAATTATGGTACGTAGTTTTGATTCTTATAAACCTTATGTAGGACAAATTAGTGGGCGTAAAAATGGGGTTCTTGTGTCTATGGAAAATGGAAAAGCTCTTGGATATTCTTTGTGGAATTTACAAGATCGTGGAACTTTAATTATTGATCCTGCTACAGAAGTGTATGTTGGTATGATTATTGGAATTCATAATCGTGATAATGATTTAGATGTTAATCCATGTAAGAACAAGAATTTAACAAATACTCGTTCTAGTGGAGCTGATGAAGCAATTAATTTAACAAAAGCAAAGAAATTTACGTTGGAAGAAGCTTTGGAATTTATTGAAGATGATGAGTATGTGGAAGTTACTCCAGAAGATATTCGAATTCGTAAATCTATATTAGATCCAAAGGCTCGTTTTCGTAAAAATCGTTAAATCTTTTTAAAAATTCTTTTGGTCTTTAATTTTATAAGATTGGAAGAATTTTTTTGCTTTTGGGTTGGTTTTCAATTTTTAAATTTTATGATAAAATATGGATGATTATATTATTGATAAAAATTATAAATATTCTATAATCGATTATGATTACTATACTTTAAAGAGGTGAATTATGAAAAAGATAAAAAAGCTATGGAATGAAAATCGTGTTTTATTTGTGCTTGGAATTATCGTTATTTTTTGTGTAATAGTTATGTTGGGTGTTATGGTTCAATATTTTTTTGGAACAGGAATTTCTAATTATGGAGATCGTTTGGAAAATATTTCTTCAGTTCCTTTTACAGAAGAGGAAATAGAAAAGATTCGGAATGGATTTTCTTCTGACCATACTTTAGATGTATCTGTTGATGTTCGTGGAAAGGTTGTTTATGTTATTGCAAAGTTTAATGAAACCGTTTCGATGAATGACGCAAAAACAGAAGCTGTCAATGTATATAATTCTGTAGATGAAAAATATCGTTCTTTGTACGATTTTAATGTAACAATTTCTCAAGATGTTACAGATATTGATACTGGATATTGTATGATGGGTGCTAAGAATGTAAGCGGTGAAAGCTTTGTATGGAGCAACTATACAGTCACGGATGGTGAATAATATGAAAAAATCAAAAAAAGTTGTTGTTTGGGGATTTTTACTTGTTCTTTTTATTTTTTTGCTTGGCTTTATTATCTATCGTATTTTTAATGATTCCACTCGTCTTACTCCAGTTGAAAATGAATGGCTTAATAGTAATTTAAATAAAGTTCAAAATGTCTCAGTTATCAATGATACAAATATTTTTGGAACAAATGGAAATGGTGTATTTTATGATTTCATTGAAGACTTTTCATCACGTTATGGTCTTAAAATGAATGCTATTACTTATGGAACTTCAGAGAGTGTAACTGGAATTCGATTTGGGATATCAAATTCTTTACCAAATGATTCAGTTCGTTTTTATGAAGATCATTATGTTCTTGTCTCTAAGTCTAATGATTTGTATTTGAATGAAGCTTCAATTTCTTCTAAAAAAGTAGGTATTTTGAGTGAATCTTTATCTTATATCAGTGAACGTTTAGAGATTCTTCCTACGTTTGTAACTTATAATTCACGAGAAGATTTATTTCGTTCTTTGGATCAAGGAGAAGAGATTAATGCTATATTAGTTCCGCGGATGGAATATATTGATACATTTCTATCAAAAGATTATCATATTGTTTATCATTTTTCTAATTTGATTCGGTATTATTATTTGACTCTTGATCGTCAAGGAGATGCTAATTTAAGTAGTGTTTTAGAAAAGTACTATCAAAAGTGGCAAGAGGAGAGATTAGATGAGTCACTTCGTGATCATGAATTTCAACTATTTATTCAGAGTTTAAATATTTCTCAAACAGAAATGGATCGTTTTCAAGGAACGATTTATCAATATGGTTTTGTTAATACAAGTCCTTATGAGATTTTAGCTGGTGGAAATTATGGTGGTATTCTAGCTACTTATTTACATGAATTTTCTAAATTTAGTAAAGTTGAGTTTCATTTTAAGCGTTATAATAATTATCGTAAGTTAGTTAATGATATTAATAATAACAAAGTTAATTTATATTTTGGCTATTATAATTTTACTTCGAGTGGAACAGATGTTTCTTCTAATTTAGTTCTTACTTATGATATTTTAGCTCCAATATCCGATGATTTGGTAGTGACTTCTTTAAAATCATTAAAGGGTAAAACAATTTATGTTGAAGAAAATAGTTTACTTTATAGTCGACTTAGTAATCTTACTGATGTAACGATTAAGACTTATGGTTCTGAAAAGGAGCTTAAGAATTTGATTCAGGAGAAAGAGATTATAGCAATGGATCATAATATGAGTACTTTTTATCAATCTTCTTTATTAAAAAATTATACTTCTCGTTTCTTTAGTAATTTTGATACACGATATGTTTTTAAGGTTCAGGCAAGTGATTCTTTTGTGAAGTTGTTTACAAAGTATGTAGATTATTTGGATGAAAATAAGATGACTTACTTAGGGTTTAATCATCATCGTATTACTTTACGTAATGGAACAATCCTTGGAACGATTGCAAAGTATTTCTTATATATTTTCTTGTTAGTTATTGTAATTTTGTTGTTGATATATCGTTCTTCTAAACGAGTTCGACTTAAGAATAAAATTCGTCGTGAAGATAAGATGAAGTTTATTGATCAATTAACTAGTTTAAAGAATCGTAATTATTTAAATGAAAATATTACGCAATGGAATAAAAATACTATATATCCTCAATCTGTTATTGTCATTGATTTAAATCGTATTCAAGATATTAATGATACTGTTGGATATGAACAAGGGGATACACAGATTAAAGCTGCAGCGAATATTTTGATTAAGACACAACTTGATAATTCAGATATAATGCGTACCGATGGAAATGAGTTTACGATTTATTTGGTTGGTTATCAAGCGAAACAAATTACAAGTTATATTCATAAACTTAATAAGGAATTTAAGAGTCTTCCATATACTTATGGAGCTCGAATTGGATATAGCATGATTGTAGATGATATTAAGTCTATTGAAGATGCGATTAATGAAAGTGTTGAAGAAATAAAAAAGCAAAGGAAACTTCAAAAAGAGGATCAATCATGATGGAACGAGTTATTCAGTTTATTAAACGAATATGGAAAATTATCACAAGGCCAGAAATGTTAGTGCTTCCAGGGCAGCTTGCTTATTTTTTCTTACTTGCAATTGTTCCTACTGTAACACTTCTTGCTTATGGTGCAACTTTTTTTCATATTTCTTTTGATTTTTTAACTAATTTTCTTAGTAAAGCTTTTGGTAGTGAAGTAGCAACGTTGGTGATTCCTATTGTTCAAGATGTTAATATAAATATTCAATTTTTTATTACTTTGTTTATTGGATTTTATGCTGCAAGTAGTGGTGCAGCTTCGATTATTATTACTTCTAATCAAATGTATGGATTAGCTAATACTTCTTTTTTGAGAAGAAAAGTAAAAGCTCTTGTAATGACATTTATTTTAATTATTTTATTAATGTTTTTGATTATGATTCCAGTTTTTGGTACTCAAATTGCGGAGCTTGTACAATATGTTAATTTAAATGCGGCAGTGACTAGTACTATTGTTTTTACAATTCATTTGGTTAAAGGACCTATTTCTTGGTTTATTATTTTCTTTTTAATTAAAATTTTATATACTGTAGCTCCTGATCAAGAAATATTGAGTTGTACAAATAATTATGGAGCATTATTTACTACTGTAGGTTTTATATTATCTACTGCGATTTATTCTTATTATATTAATCATTTTGCACATTATTCTAATCTTTATGGAGGGCTTGCTCAATTTGTTGTGTTAATGGTTTGGCTTTATTTACTTGCTTATATTTTTGTGATTGGCATAGCTATTAATACGCAAAAATTGGAAAAAAAAGGAGATATAAAAGAAGACAATTGATTCATAATATTATTGTGCACACAGGTATTACTCGTGCACGATATATATTTTCGATATCAATCTAGTATTTAATGTATTAACGATATTGGGAAGTAATATCTAGAAGGAACGATTTTTGTGTTCCTTTTTTGTTTGCAATTTTTCTTAAATTATTGTATTATAGAGCAAATTTCGGGGTGATTATTGTGTTAGTTTATGGTAAGAATGTATTATTAGATTTAAATCCTAAAAAGATTCGTAAAGTTTATCTTTCTTCTAAGAAGCAAGATCCACAGGTTTTAGATTTTATTCGTAATCATCATTTAAAATATGATTGTGTTTCTTTTGAGCGAATTAATCAAATGGTTCATGGAAACCATCAGGGAATTGTTATTGATATGAATGATTATGAGTATGGTGAATTGGAGGAATGTTTTTCTTCATCTTTTGTTCTTATGTTAGACCATTTAGAAGATCCTCATAATTTAGGAGCTATTATAAGAAGTGCAGAAGCGGCAGGCATTCGTTATATTATTTTGCCAAAGGATCGTAGTGTTCGTGTGAATGATACAGTTATGAAGGTTAGTGTTGGCGCACTAGATCGTGTAAAAGTTCTTTTAGTTACGAATTTGGCTCAAGCTATGAAACGCTTAAAAGAGGAGGGCTTCTTTCTTTATGCATCTTGTATGGATGGTAATGATTATAGGCACGTTTCTTATGCCTCAAAGAAAGTTTTGATTATTGGTAATGAAGGCAAGGGAATTAGTTCTTTGGTAAGGCGTGAAAGTGATGAAATTATTGCTATTCCAATGAAAGGTGAAGTTAATAGTTTAAACGCTAGTGTTGCAGCTGGAGTTTTAATATTTCATATGATGGAGGAATCGTGATGGATTATAAGGAGTATTCTGATAGTGAGCTTTATAGTATGGTATGTGAAGCAAATGAAGATGCTAAGGATTTGTTGTATGGTAAGTATAAATATATTATTGATATTGTTGTGAAGAAATATATTTATGCAGCTCGAAAGCTTGGTGTGGAATATAATGATCTTTATCAAGAAGGGTTGGTTGGTTTTGCTGATGCTTTAAATTGTTACGATGAAAAGAAGAATGTACAGTTGTCTACTTTTATTAGTTTGTGTGTAGATCGAAGATTGCAAAATACAATTTTAAAAGCGGGTAGATTTAAAAATAAGATTTTATTGGATTCTTTGTCTTTGGATCATGAGTATGGTGAACAACAAATTCCTTTGCGGGAAATGATTAAAGATCAAAAGAATAGTGATCCGTTACTTGGAATTACAAAACAAGAAGAATTTGATGAGCTTTATATGGAAATTAAGAAAGAGTTATCTACACAAGAATTTGAAGTGTATGAACTTATGATTCATGGGCTTCGTTATCATGATATTGCTCTTGTTTTAAATAAAACACCAAAACAGGTAGATAATACGATTCAACGAATAAAAAATAAGATTCGAGCGATTCTTGGAAAGGTGCAATAATTTATGAAAAAATTGTTAGAATATAAAAAAATTTTATTTATACTTAGTTTAATTCTATTATTTTTTACTATGATCATTGGATTTCATTTTTATCATGAGTTTGAAGAGCATCAAGAGACGGTGAAGGATCCCGTGATTCTTCCAAGTGATGATGAATTAGATTTTCAAAATAGTTCTTCTTATTCTGATGAAGAAATTATTTCGATGGTTAATGAGAGAAAAAAAATGTTGCAAGATTTATTTTATAATACTCCAGTTTATGATTTGCAGGCAGTAGATCCTTCGCGTAGCGATGATGATAATGAACGTTTTTGGGTATTTGATGAACGTTTTTTACAAGGATTAAATCGTTTGGTTGTTGATTCACTTTATAATGAAGTATATAATCAAATGACTTTGCTTAAAAATGATGTCTCTCATACTTTTTATGTAGCAGAACGTGATATTTTTGATTTTGTTTATGCTGATAGTTCACTAATTAATACTGGTTTTGTATCAACAAATTTAAGAGTTTTGTATGCTAGTAATGAACGTATTTCTTCCAGTGTTACCTTTATATATTCTGATGAAGAAGGTGCTTTGCAACAAGCAATCTATCCTTTTGAACTTCTAAACATTCAAGGGGAATGGAAGATTAGTGTTTATTAGTATTTTTGCGATATAAAGTAATAAAAAGACCTTGTTTTTCTTATATTTTTGTGTTAGATTATTTTTATGGACACGCAAGGTGTTTTTATTTTGGAAAAAAATTGAGGTGAGAAAATGGCAAAAAAGAAAGATGTTATTTCTAAAGTAGATGAGAAGGATTCAAAAAAAGAATTGAAAAACAAGAAAAAAGTAAATAAGGAGAAGAAGTCTGGTTATTTAAAAGAAGTTCGTTTGGAACTTAAGAAAGTTACTTTTCCTAAGTTTAAAAATGTTATAAAGTATACTTTTGCAACTCTTGTCTTTTGTGGGTTATTAGTAGGTTTCTTTATTTTGCTTAATTTATTATTATCTGGTGTAAAGGGGATGTTCTAATGGAAAAATTATGGTATGTAGTAAATACTTATAGTGGTCATGAAGAATCGGTCAAAGAGAAATTAGAGATGCGTACAGAATCTATGGGAATGCAAGATTATATTTATCGGGTTATTGTTCCAGAGACAACCGAAATTGAAGTAAAAGATGGAGTAAAAAAAGAAAAGAAGAAGAAGATGTTTCCTGGATATGTTCTAGTAGAAATGGTTATGAGTGATGAAGCTTGGTATATTGTTCGTAATACTCCAGGAGTCACTGGTTTTATTGGATCAAGTGGAAAGGGAGCAAAACCAACGCCTTTACTTCCTCAAGAGATTGATCGTATCTTAGCTAATATGGGTATGAGTCGGATGGATATGGAAAGTGAACTTGCTGTTGGAGATAAAGTTAATATTGTCGATGGTCCATTTAAAGGTATGTTAGGTACTGTTGATACCATGGATTTAGAAAATGGACGATTAAATGTTTTAATTGATTTATTTGGACAAGAGACACCAGTTGAAGTAGAATTGTATCAAGTAAATAGAATTTAAGGTTAGGGAGCAATTCTTAGCCTTTTTAATTTATTATGAAAATGTGTTTTAAAATAAATATATTTGTTTTTAGAAGAGGTGAATAAATGATATCTGTTCTTGTAATTCCTCCAGAAAATATTTCTTCTCGTTCTTTAATTTATAAAAGGAGTTCTCAAAAACATCATCCTGATTTATTATTTGAAACTTGTGTGGATTTGAATTTAAAATGTGATAAAAATGATGTTTATAAGACACTTATTTCTGCAGGTTGTATTGTTATTATAACAATGGATAATGATCTTTTTGGATGGACTCCTAGTGAAATTATTTTATCACAATATATTACAGTTAAAAAATTGAAGAATTTTTTTCTTCGATTCTCTTATTTTGATTTTTCTCCTTGGTTTGATTATTCGTATAATATTTGCACAAATCCTCATTTTGAACAAAGAGTGTTAATTGATACTTTATTTGAAAGATTAGAAGAGCTGATTATTAAACCTACTAAACATAGAAAGTTAATGCTTTAATTTTATTAGTAAAAGTTAATCATTTTTTGACTATCTTTTTATAAGTTCTTAAATGCCATTATATCCTTTATTTATAAGTATTTACGGCATTTTTATTTTTGGAAGGTATTCACATATATTTTTATAATTTTTCATATTTTTGCTTTCAAAAGTAGTAAATTGGTAGTAAAATTCAGAAAGTTTTTAAAGTATTAATTTAAAATATTAAAAAATACTATGACATTGCATAGTATCGAAGTATAGTCTTGTAGGTGAGACTAGTGGCTACGCCACTAAAGTCTTCGCCATAATAAGGTATAGTATTACCCTTATTATGTAGCATGAAGCATGTAGCAAACATCATTATTTTTCGTTTATTTTCAATATAATATTTAAAAAATTTTTACACGTTATGCAGGTAATCTAGTATTTTTACTGGTTTATCTAAAACAGTATATAGTTTATTTCTATCACACAAATCAAATTTATCACTATAAAATTTTTCAAAAATCTTTAATAGATTATCAAAATATCCGTTTATATTTATTATAAATATGGGTTTACTATGCTCCCCTAATTTTTTATTTTGAATAGATGTAGCTAATTCAGCTAAAGCTCCATAACTACCAGGCATAATAATAGTAATATCCCCATTATTAACTAAATATTTTAATTGGTCAGTTGCAGTCTCTGTCTCAATTATTTTATCAGATTCTACTTTTGTTAAAAATCCACTAAATTGTTTTGGAAAAATTGATATAACTTTTCCTCCATTTTCTTTTACACCTCTATATAATTCTCCCATCATTCCCTTATCAGAGGAACCAAAAACTAGAGTGTGTCCATTTTCAGCAATTATTTTTCCTAATTCTCTTGCTGATTCTAAATATATTGAGTCAACAGCTTCCGAACTACTACACCCAACAAATATTTCCATTTCTTATCTCCTATTGCTTAAACCCACTGTTATTATTATATATTTTGCATTTTAATATTTATTGTTAATTGTAATAAAATTATTGTCTAGAAAACAAATGTTTGGTATAATTAATTTAGGAATATTTAGTTAGTTTAGGTACTATTCTCCTTTACTTTTTTAAAAGTGAAAGGAGGTGAAATTATGAGAAAATCAGAGAAAACTCTAATGAATATCATAATACTCCTTATTATTGTGATTTTAGTCATATTAATAAAAATAGTACCAACTGTATAAGTCGGTACTAAATTAATTGAATTTGGAATAGTACCTAACTCTTCAAAACTAGGTATTCCTTTTTTATTTTATGCAAGTTTCCTTGACATATTCATTATAACATTAAAAATGGTTTACTAGCAAGTATTTTCTTTAAGATTTAAAAAATTCCTTGAAGAATTTAAAACTTCTATAAAAAGTAGTAAATTAGTAGCAAAATAGATATTAAATAATTCATATATTATTTAAAATAAAGGACTCGCGATGGAAAACTAATATTTTTTTCTTAAAATTATATGTTTTTTTGAATTAGATTTATTATATTTTGTGATAAAGATAAGTGCTCTATGAATGTTTTTATGTTTTTTTATAGTTCCCATGGTGATTTATGCTTGTATTACGGCATTATTTGTGATAATATCGATAGTGCGATTATATATTTTATAAGAGCCCTTAAGTGGAAGGGAAAGTGCGGACTTGCCCATACCACTTACACGTAAGAAAAATAATTTATAGGAGGTGTCTTTCGTGGCAAAAGAAGTCGTTAAGAAAATTAAATTACAAATCGAAGCAGGAAAGGCTACACCAGCTCCACCCGTTGGAACTTGTTTAGGACCTGCAGGAATTAACATTCAAGAGTTTTGTCAAAAGTTCAATGATGCAACTAGAGATAAAATGGGTGATGTAATTCCTTGTGAAATTAATGTTTATGATGATAGATCATTTGATTTTGCGTTAAAAACTGCACCAGCTGGATTCTTACTTAAGAAAGCAGCTAAGATTCAAAAAGGTAGTAAGAAAGGTGCAAATGAGATTGTTGCAACTATTACAATTGATGATTTAAGAAAAATTGCTGAAACAAAATTACCAGATTTAAATGCTTATACTGTAGAAGAAGCTATGAAAATAGTGGAAGGTACTGCAAGAAATATGGGAATTGCTGTTAAAGGATTAAATGATCAAGAATTAGCAGAACATGCAAAAGAAGCTCAAAAAGAAGAAGCTATGCGTGAAAAACGTGAAGAAGAATTAGAAGCAATGGAAGAAGCTGCACACAATGAAGTAAGTGCTGAAGTTGAAGTCATTGGTAAAGAAAAAGATTCTGAAGAAGAATAAGAAAAATTTTATATAAAAAAGTCCGCTAATAAACCACAGTTAGGAGGAAATTATGAAAAAGTTTAGTAAAAAATATGTGGAAGCTTCAAAAAAATGTGATAAAAAAACTGAATATTCATTAGAAGAAGCAATCAAATTAGTAAAAGAAACTTCAATTACTAAATTTGATGGATCTGTAGATTTTGCTATGAAACTTAATGTTGATCCAAAAAAAGCTGATCAACAATTGCGTGGATCTTTAGTACTTCCAAATGGTACAGGTAAGACAAAGCGTATTTTAGTTTTAGCAAAAGGAGCTCAAGCTGAAGAAGCTAAAAAGGCTGGAGCTGATTATGTTGGAGATGTTGAATTAATTGATAAAATCCAAAAGGAAAATTGGTTCGATTATGATGTTATTGTTGCAACTCCTGATATGATGCCTCAGTTAGGTAAAATTGGTAAGATTTTAGGACCTAAAGGTTTAATGCCAAATCCTAAAACAAATACAGTTACACCAAATCCTGCTAAAGCAGTAGAAGATATTCAAAAAGGTATGGTGGAATTCCGTACAGATCAATATGGAAATATTCATGGAATTATTGGAAAAACATCATTTGATGATAAAGCGTTGAAAGAAAATATGGAATATGTTGTTTCTACTATTTCTAAATTGAAACCAGCAACAGTTAAAGGTAAATTTGTTCAATCAATTAGTTTATCTGCAACAATGGGTCCTGGTATTAGAGTAGATAAAAATTCTTTTGACATTTAATGATGAATTGCATATAATACTAACTAGAAAAGCGAATCAAACCCAAAGACAGTAGGGGGTTTTACCTTAATAATCCTACCGAGGGACACTTAAAAGTAAGTAATTTTTAAGCTTGTCCTCTTATGGGATGAGCTTTTTTAGAATAGAAAAAGGAGGATTTTATGGCAAGTACTAAGATTCTTGAATCTAAGAAAGCAACTGTTAATGAGATATTAGATAATATTAAGTCAAGCGAAAGTGTTATTTTATTTCAATATCAAGGATTAACTGTTTCTGAACTTAGTGATTTAAGAAAGAAACTAAGAGATGTTGAAGCAATTGTTAAAGTTTATAAGAATACTCTTTTAAAAAGAGCTTTGGAAGAAGAAAACATTAGTTTTGAAGGTTTCTTAGAAGGACCAAATGCAATTTTGTTTGGTAAGAATTTATTAGAACCAATTAAAGTTATTTCTGATTTTGCAAAGGATCATGAAAAGTTGGAAATTCGTATTGGTATAATAAGTGGAAATGTTGCAGATTTAGCAACTATACGAGATTATGCTAGCATCCCATCTTACGAAGGACTACTTACTATGCTTTGTCGTGGTATGATGGAACATGTTAACAAATTAGCTATTGGTTTGAATCAATATGCTGAAAATTTAGAAAATAATTAATTTAAGAAAAGGAGAGATATAAAATGGCTAAATTAACAAAAGAAGATTTTATTAGTGCTTTAAAAGAAATGACAATTCTTGAAGTAAAAGAATTAGTTGATGCAATGAAAGAAGAGTTTGGAGTAAATCCAGATGCTGTAGCTGTAGCTGCTGCTCCAGCTGGAGAAGCTCAAGAGTCTAATGCTGCAAAAACAGTAGTTCTTAAGAATGCTGGTGGAAATAAAATTGCAGTTATTAAATTATTAAAAGAAATTACTGGTCTTGGACTAGTTGAAGCAAAAGCATTAGCTGATAATGGTGGAAATGTTAAAGAAAATGTTCCTGCTGATGAAGCTAACCAAATTAAAGCACAATTAGAAGAAGCTGGAGCAGAAATTGAACTAGCTTAGTCTTAGAAAAGTTATTAATTGTTTTATGGGAAGTGAAGTATTATCTTTACTTCTTTTTTTTGTGTGGAAAAATTAGTGTTAGTAAATTGATAATCAATATAAATAGGTTTTATACTTTAAAAAGAATAGAGGTAGCTTGTTATGAAGTTGAAGACGTTTCATGAAGGGAATAAGAAGAAGCAAATGATCATTATTGGTGGAGTTATTGTATTCATTTTGATGGCAGGTATACTTATTTATAGAACGTATGCAATTTATCAAGAAAAGCAAGATTTTGATGTGATTAGAGGTAATGTTCCAGATCAAAATTATGATGTTATGATATCTTATGAAGTAAAGGATGAGCATGGAAATATTAATTCTACTAAAGTAATGCCAGAAGGAACACATTGGGCGGTTGATGTTAGTTGTAATTATGGTGAAGGTTATTTTGATTATGATCAATGGAATGTTGTGATTCAATCCAAAGATAGTCGAACGAAATGTAAATTAATTTTTACACCTAATCGTTCTCCACTTAAAGAATATGGTATTCGTGATCCATTAGTAGAGAGTGGAGAAGGTTTATATGAAGTAAGACATAATGGTGTAGATATTACTTCATCAGTTGGAGATTATGCTAAGAAAGGATTTAGTTATACTGAATATCGATATGCAGGTAAGGATCCAAATAATTATGTTTTATTTAATGATGAGCTATGGAGAATTATTGGTTTAGTAAATACCCCAGAAGGAAAACGTTTGAAATTAATTCGTAGTGAGAGTATTGGA
>CAJUGF010000030.1 GCA_910585915.1 uncultured Bacilli bacterium
GTGCACTTTTTAAGTCGTTATGCATATTATCTATGCACTTCAGATTGATTTAACGTAAATATCTTTACTTAAAGGTACATATGGAAATATAAATACTATGATTTATATTTCACCAAATGAAATTATTTTTCATTTTTTTTATTGAAATCATTAATTCCATTTGCTCCTAAACTTACCGTAATAGAGGTTAAAAAATAAAGAATAAGATCCTTAATCTCAAAACTAAACAATGCTAAATGAATACAAATTAATAAAATATAGGATACAAAAAAGCTCCAATATTTCGTTGGAATCTTTTTAATACTATGAATTTCCTTTGTAAATTCAACTACTAAATAAACGATAGACACAAAATTCGTGTATATTAACAAAGACTCCCATGTTAAAAAATCGTTCACAATAAATCACCTCAATTCTGAAATGAAAATTCATTTTTTAAAATTATTATCAGAGTGGTTTAATTTGAATAGCATCTATTGTCTTTCCATATATTCCAGCATACCCTTCAGGAGTTTCATCACATTTATAAATCCAGCTTAACCATCTTCCTTCGGTTAAATGAACTCGATAAGCTACTCCTTCTATTTGCACACCATCAATAGAGTGACCAATATTGCCTGCATAATCATTACGATTGATAACCCAAGGTAACCATTCGTTTTTAATTTTGTCATGAACTCGCATTTTGTATCTGTCCAAATATATTCCATCCATACTGCATCCAAAATTTCCTGCATATTCATTTGTCCCTATTCTTACATTAGGATTCCATCCATAACGATTATCGTGACTTTGGTACGTTATAAATGTTGAATTGTTTTCAGTAAATTCTTTCTTTAAGTATGGGGATGGATCAATTCTTTGATTATTTTTAAAGATTTCAAAATGCAAATGTCTTCCTGTAGGACCTACAGTATTTCCAGAATTTCCGATAATTGCAATTTGCGTATCTGATGTAACACTTTGACCAATGAAAACACAAACAGAATTCTTTTTTAGATGGGCATATCGACTTTTATATCCGTTTCCATGATCAATATCAACATAATTACCATATGATAACATCCCTGTACTACCAATCATACGATTATATTTATTAACAACAGCTACAACGATTCCACTAGAATGAGCAAATACTTTATTTTCTTCTTCATTTGAACTAAATGACAAATCCACGCCAGTATGATCTTTCCCAGCATATGGATAGGAAATTCTATTGCTTGATCGATTAATAACTCTATCAACCATACGATTTCACCTTATTTCTAAATTTCATTATTTTTACAAAATTATAATTAAAAAAAAGAAAATTAACCATTTCCCTTTAATTCTCTTATATCTTCTTTCATATTTTTTAAATCAGCTTCGATACTATAAATTTTTTCCATAATATTATTATATTTATCAACTTTTCTTTCTAATTCCTCTAAACGATAAATAGTTAATTTTTTATTTTCTTCTTGCCTTTTATTATTTTGATAGCTTGAAAAAAGCGTAGCTACCAAACTTGGTACCGCTACGCTAATTCCACTTATCAAGGCAATAATGATATCCGAATTCATTAAATTACCTCTTTTCAATTATTAATATCTTAATATATATTTTTATATTATACTTTTTCAAATAATTATTTTTTTATTTGAATGTTTAAAATATTTCCAAGTATTTTTTTTATACCATTACAACTAGATTCATTCATAAAAATGCGTGGAATGTATACTTTATTATTATCTTTAGCAAGAAAGCACTCTAAAATACTTGTATTCATTAGTTGAGGAACCGTTTTGCTAATATAAGATTGTAACATATCATTAGATGTTTCTAGGTTTACAATCGTTCCTAATTGCAAATATGGTTCTTTCAATTTTTCACTTCTCAATTTGGAAATAATCTTTTTTCTATCTTCTTTAATTTTATTTAATAATTCTCTGTTTAACTCAGAGTTTTCATAAAGAATAAAAATCGTTATATCGTTGCTTATCATTCCAAGGAAGCTATTTTTAACTCTTTTGATATAAATTGGAACATCAAGCTCTATATCATTCCATAATTGATAACCCAATGTCTCGATTTTTTTCTGAAATAATTCATTTTCATGAATATTGGCATCGATGATAATAGGACTTTTACATTTTTTAATAATCTTAATGGTGAATTTTCTCTGATATTTACCAGCTAAATTTGTAAATAGAAAAACCAAAAAAAGAACAAAGACTCCAATACCTACTATTGCAAATCCTAATTCTTGAGTTTGATCTGCTTCATCTAAAACTGCAAATAAAGTAAAGACAGTGATTAAAGAAATAAAAACTAAAACATAAGAAACAACTAATCCATAAAAAATCAAATTATAATAGTTTCTTTTTTTCTTCATAGTATTACCACTTTCTACATTATTAATACATACTCAGATAATCTTTTCCAATTATTTTTGAAAAAATCTAATGCTGCACTAACAATAGTTTCTTGTTGAAACTTATTAGCATAAGATCCTATAAAACAAGATGAAAAATAGGTAGGATGAAACCAGCCTGGATTTGTTCCCAAACCTAAAGCACCTGTAATTCTCGAAGTAATATATATTGACTCAAGGCTAGATATAGATGTATTAACAACAATATTTCCTAATGAATCTAATGCATTTGAAATTGTGATGTTCTTATCTTCTTGAGTATAACTTTGTACTTCATCTATTGTATTTTGAACAAAATTGCCTATAAAAACGCCAGCAGTTCGTAATTTTTTAATAGGAGAAACTGCAGTACCTCCTTGGATTGCACCATTCACAGCAGCCGAAAAAGTTCCAGAATGTAGTGGTTCTTTCTTTGCAATATTTGACACTACAGTAGCAACTACACTCACGAATGCACCTACTGCTGCACATGCTAAGAAGAATGCTACACTATTTCCTTCAATATCTTTGTTATTAACAGGGTTATTATCACAATATAGATAAAGATTCTTAGATGAAATTGATCTATAGGTGATACTATCAATATTTAAAAAACGACATAGCAACGGAGAATAATATCTACTATTTATGTAATAAAAACTTGTTTCTTCATCATAATAATATCCTCTATAACGAAATGAATTAATATATGCAATATGATTTTTATCCAAAATAGCTTGTCCAACTTCATTTTGAATATTTAAAATGTTCCCCCATGCATCGTATTCATACTTTGCAACTAATTGATATGTGTCATTATAAATTCCAATTATATCACCTTGGAGATTTTTTTGATAATAGTAGACAGTATCATTTAATACAAATCCAATTAATTCACCTACATTATCACGTAAATAGTATAGCACATCATCTCCACGAGTTTCAATAACAACGTCTGTACCATCAAGATAAAAATTAGTAGTGCTTCCATTAACAATTTTTTTGGTTCTAATATTAAAACCATTCATTTTTCCCATGCTCGATATATCTTGGCATGGAAAACCTCCGATCCAAAGATGACAATAAGGTAGATCTTTACCTTTTATAGTAGTAATATCACCTAAATTTAAATCTTCGTCTACATCATGAATTGCGCAATAACTTTTAATAGCATTTTTGTCTATTTCAGAAAAGAACTCAATTTTATAATCGTTAATTAAACTATCATTTTTCAGGACTACCAATTCCACTAAAAAAAGTACCAACTTTTATGGTACCATTACATTTTTTATCATTTTTCAATTTTTAATCCCCCTTTTCAAAAAAATATAGGTTTTTATCCTATATCCTAGCAACATTAATCTCAAAAAATTATTCTATATTAAACACATTTTTTCTATTTATAATTTAATCATATATTTTTTATTAATTATCTATTTGCAAATTATTAGATTTTTAAAAGCTACTCATACAATAGATACATTTACTTGAAAATATAAATCATTTTTCTTATTAGAAAGCTTATTTGCTTTATTCAAGCTATCATAACGATTCCCATAATAACTAGAAAAAACAAGTAAATCTTTAATTTTTTGATTAGTTGTCATTAGATACATGCAAGTTCATTTGGATACATTAAGCCAATTTGTCCACCCTTTCTATAGTATCATTACACCAATTCCCACCTTACATGTTTTTCCAGTATCTTACTTCGCTCTTGGTTATAATCTTCAACTACATCGCTTGACTTTATTTTTTATAATTTCCATATAACATAATTATTTCATATTTACTAACTAATTATTAATTTTTATAACACTAATAAATTAAAAAAGGACTATTGGCAAGTCCTATATTTTAATTGTCTATATTTTTTGATTTCGTCTTGAAATAATATTGGTAAGAACAACAAAGGAAAAAAGAAAGATTACTAATATGATGATGTTCATTAAAAAGGGATTTAATGTATTTAAATTGATTTGTTCCATATTAGCAATTATTTCATTATTATTAATAAAATAATAGGATGGTAAAATATGAGCAATTTTTAATACAGAATCTGGTAAAAATTCAATTGGTACAAAGGCTCCACATAGAAAACTAGATCCTAAGGCAATTACATTAATGACACCATTAATAACATTTTTATTTTTGATTAGGTTTCCAAGTGTAAAAGCAATGGCAATAGCTACTACTGTAAACATTAAAAAGTTGATGATAAATAAAAGCCCATGGATGGTAAACATTTCAGCACCAAGCAAAATGAAACTTAAGATAATATATAAGAAAGCTAGGGAGAAAGCAAAGAAACTATTAGCAATAAATAATTCACGGTTGATTTTTTTGTAACTAGTATTACTAATAATAGTTCGCTTTCTAATCTTATCTTCTTTCATAATGGTTAAAATTAAGCATATGACATAAATGCATCCAGCTAGCATGCTATAGTTTGAAAAATTGTAGAATGACGCAATTTTGGATAGACTATCATTATCAATTTTTGATGTCATTTCTACTATTACTTCATCTTTTAATGTATTATTAATTTGATCTATTAATGTATTTATATCGCTTTCAAATTGATTGTAACGGTTAGCAACATTGAGATAGCGATTTAGAAGCATTTCTGCAAGAGACGCTTGATAATCACCAGTGCTTTTGGTTTGAATGATAGGATTTTTTGAAGATAAAAAATCATTTTGATAGTTTTTGGGTATTTCGATGATATAATTTACATCTCGATAGAATAAGGCGTCTTCTAGAGATTTTTCTTCTAGTGATATTATGTTTGCTTTTTCATTTAGAAATGAAATTAAATTTTTAGATAATTCACTATTATTATCATCATTTTTGATATAGATGTCTGGTTTACTTTCAGTAAAGTTCATTGGATTATTATTATTTTGGAAGTTAAATACTCCAAAGAAAAGAAGTATGGCTGTATACATGATAATAATCCATTTATTTTTATTTAGTACTTTACAATAAGTTTTAAATATTGTCATATTGTTGTCTCCTTAATACAAAAATGGATATGAAAATGAGAATGCTAGTGAATAATAATAAACTTATTATATTGAAGTAATAACGTTCTAAGGTGTTGTAATAATATAATGAATAAAAACCATCTGTAATCATTGCAGCTGGATTGATTTTATTTAGGAATGGCAGGTTTTTATCTATGATATATTTCATGGTTATTCCCATCATTCCTGATAGGAAACATCCAAGCATAGTGATGCTTAAAATGATACCTGTTTTCACATTTTCATTGGCCTTTATGACACAGCTTACAAATATTCCAAGGGAAAGTCCAGCAAGTGTCCCAATCAGTGCTAGTAAGATTGTTTCAAATAGATGTGGTCCATAGTCTACTTTTAATATAATAATGGTATAAAGGAATAAAAGAATTATGCCTAATACTTGAATTAAAAATGAAGCCAAAGCACTACTTCCAATAAGCGTCCATTTCTTAATACGTGTTATGGCAATTCTTTTTCCAACAGAGGTCATATTGGCAAGACAATAATTCATCATAGCCATTGCAAGTATGCCCCCATAAAGACAAGCCATTGCAATTAATGTATAATATTCAATCATAGTGTAACTTAAATTTTTATTTGATGTATCTTCTATGTTTTTCATGATTGTTGGATCATAAGCTTTGACTTTTTGGATCATTTCTTCTAGGGTATCTTCAAAGTAACATTCAACCATTTTATTATGTTCTACCATAGACTTCTCTATTTCATTTTTTATAATGGTTTCTACTACTTGAGCTGTTCCATTTATTTCTTCGACAACATTTTTTAAAACAGTTTCCTTAATCCCACTTTTTTTTACAGTGATTTTAGCTTTATCTTGCATTTCTAGATAACCAGTGATTTCATCTGTTTCAAGTAATTCTTTAGCTTTCTCTTCTTCCACATATTGAATATCAAATAAACCAGTTTCCTGTTTTTTGATATCAAGATTTGCAAAAGTAATTTGCATCATTTCATTTTCTTGCCAATTATTGTTGTTAATGATAGCAATTTTTATAGTTTCTAATTTTTCACTGTTCTCAATATTAGAAAATGCCATAGAGAAAAATGTTCCTAGAATAATAGGGAAAAAGATTGTCCAAAAGACAAGCATTTTATTTTGAAATAATATTTTTAGAGCATATTTTAAGTTATGATAAAACATCAATCTCTTAGTTCCTTTCCAGTCAGTTCTAAGAAAACGTCATTAAGGGTGGGACGTTCTACAAAAATTTTATTGTAATTTATTTTTTCCTTTTTTAAATGTTCTATGAGCTCTACTACATTATTTTTTCCTTTTTTATATGCAATGATTAGTAAGTGGTTATTGTATATTACAGATTCAACGTTTTTGATTTTTTTAACTTTTTCTATGTTAGTAATATCGAAATCATATATTTCAACACTTACTTTTTCTTCAATATTAGCAAGTTCTTTTAATTCATCACTGGTACCACTTGCAATAATATGTCCAGCATCTAGAATGATGATACGATCACAAAGGATTTCTACTTCTTCCATGTAATGAGTTGTGTAAATAATAGTCGCCCCATCATCTCTTAATTTTTTTATTCCATCTAGGATATTGTTCCTGCTTTGAGGATCTACTGCAACAGTGGGTTCATCTAAAAAGATGATTTTGGGTTTATGGGCAATTCCACAAGCAATGTTTAATCTGCGTAGTAGTCCTCCTGATAATTGTTTGGGATAGAATTTCGTGTAGTTTTCAAGCCCTACTAACGCTATAGCTTCTTCAATATATTTTTGACGAGTCTTTTTTTCTTTGATATATAATCCACAAAAATAGTCAATGTTTTCATAAACTGTTAATTCATCAAAAACAGCAACTTCTTGGAAGATTACACCAATATTCTTTTTTATGTCATAGGCATCAGGACTCATTTCTGTTCCCATTATTTTGATACTACCACTTTCAAAGTTTAAAAGAGATAGTAAACAATTAATGGTAGTGGATTTTCCACTACCATTAGGTCCAAGAAGTCCTAAAATCTCCCCTTCTTTTACCTCAAAGGATAAATCGTTGATGGCTTTTAGGTTTTTATATTTTTTTGTTAGATGCTGTACTTCTATTATACTTTTCATATTATTCTCCAAAATCTATGTGGATGGCACCAATACCACCTTCAATATTCAGTTTATTTTTTCCAGAGCCAGTGGTTGTTTTATCTGATATATTTCTGCCACCAACTTGAATGGAACCAATTCCTTTTTCAGCATAAATACTATAGTCTTTCTCACTTCCAAGTTTTATTTCTATTTCTCCAATGCCACTTTCTATTTTACTTAATCCTAGTATTTCTCCATCAATGCTTACTTTTCCAACACCACTATCCAATTTTAAGTCTTCTAAGATACTTGATTTAATAGCAATCTCTCCTGCTCCACCTTCTAATTTAACATTTTGGAAACTAGAGTTTTCTATTTTTAAAAGTCCTGCTCCTTGACTAATCTTAATATTATTCGCAATGAGATCTTGAATTTCTATTTTTCCAGCTCCTGATTCTAGGGATATTTTTTCTAAGTTATGGTTTTTTGGTATTGTTATGGTAATTTTACCAGTGATATTATTCCAAAAACCCCAATGGCTTTCTTCTTTAATTTTTAATTTACCATTCGTGAGTTTTGAAATAAAATCCTTGCTTACATTTTCTGCATTTACTGAAAAATCACTTCCTAATTCAATTTTTATTGCTGAAGCATTGATATCAATGTCTAGTTCTTTTACAAAGTCATAGGTTTCTGATATTTCAATATTGTTACTTTTTTTAAAGTTTAGAGCTCCAAACATATGAAGCCCAAAGACGATACCATTAATTATAGCAATGATAATGAAAATGGCTAAGCCAATGGCAAATCCTTTGATTACTTTTTGAGTACTTGTCATTTGATATCAACTCCACCAAATAAACTGAATGATTCAACATAGATCACTTTTTTAGAATCTTTTCTATTTGCTTTATTACTTGTTCCTCCAAAAATTGATGTTGGACGAACCTTTACTGTGACATCTTTTGGAACTAATATTTCAATACCTCCAAATATCGCACTCGAGGTAATAATTGTTTCTTCTTTTAGTTTTGCATCTCTTAGGTCTAAGGTAATGCCTCCAAAGACTGCATCTAAATTGGCACCTTCAAAAGTTTCTCCATCTTTTTCTATTTTCTGATCTGCAAAGGTCGCAGATATTGTTTCTAAACCATTTTTTTTACCTATTTCAATTTTTTCTGCAATAGTCTTTTTTAAGGTGTTACGGAAAATTAGAGATAGGCCAATGGCTACTAGGATAAATGGAATAATCAATTTAGCAATGATATCAAATGGCAAGAATCCTTGACAACTTAATAATAGAAATATTCCTATAATAAGTCCAATGAAATTTCCATATTTTCCTTCATTATTATCAAATAAGTTGATAAAACAAGGAATAATAATAAATAGTGTCCACCATCCATTAAAGAAAATATCAATGTTGGTTATTTCTAAACTATTTAATCCAATAATAATTCCTATGGCGATTAATAAAAAGCCCCATAATGCTTTGCTTATATTGTTCATATAAACCCTTCTTTCTTTCTTCATTATATCATACAAATAAATACCTTAAAATTTTATTTTGTTAACACCATTTTTTTCGAGTATCTTATTTACTTTGACTTTTTCTCTATATTCAGTGTTATCACTTTGAATCACTTTCTTTTGGTAAATCAATTTTTGCGAATGCTCCAAGATCATAGACAGTGTATCCCATAGTAGTTAGTTTTTCATAAGCAATCTGGCTTCTTCCTCCACTATAGCAATATACAAAAATGACCTTGTTTGCGTCTAAATCTGTTTCTTCATCTAATTGATCATAGGGAATATTAATGGCTCCTTTGATATGATCTTCTTCATATTCTTCTTTGGTTCTGACATCTAATATGATATGATCTTGTGTTTCCATTATTGTTCTTAGGTCATTATTGGGGTTTTTATTTTCTTGTTTAGTTCCACATCCACATAGAGACAGAATAATAATTATAATTGTTAATATTTTTTTCATAGTGTTTCCTTTCTTTTTTTAATCGCACTTGTTATTTGTTTTTATAGTTCATACTTGCTTTTATAAATGAATCAAATAGTGGATGCGATTTGGTTGGACGGCTTTTAAATTCTGGATGGAATTGACTCGCTATGAAATGAGGATGCATTTCTTTTGGTAGTTCTATAATTTCTACTAAACTACTTTCAGGATTGATTCCTGAAAAAATCATGCCTTTGGCTTCTAAAGTGTTACGATATTCATTGTTAAATTCATAGCGATGACGATGTCTTTCTAAAATTATGTCTTGTTTATAAGCTTCGTATGCTAAGGTATTTTTTTCTATTTTGCATTCATAGTTTCCTAAACGTAGTGTTCCTCCTTTATTGACAATGGATTTTTGATCTACCATTAAATCAATAATTGGATTTTGACACATTGAGTCAAATTCTTTTGAGGAAGCATCTTCTAGCTTACATACATGTCTTGCAAATTCAATGACTGCAATTTGCATTCCAAGGCATATTCCTAAATAAGGAATTTTATGTTCTCTTGCATATTGACAAGCTAATATTTTTCCTTCTATTCCACGTGATCCGAATCCTCCAGGGACAAGTATACCTTGAGAGGATTTAAAAATTTCTTTTAAATTGGCATCCTTTTTTTCTAATACTTCACTATCAATCCAATTGATTTTTACTTTGGTTTTGTATTTATATCCTGACGCTTTTATTGCTTCTTTCACTGATAGATAGGCATCTTCTAATTCGATGTATTTTCCAACTAAGGCAATTTCTACTTCTCCTTGTAAGTTTTCAACTGTATGTAGTAAATCTTCCCAATATTTTAAATCACTTTTGGTCACTTTTAATTCAAATTGATTTAGAATTAATTCTTCAATGTTTTGATTATGAAAATTTAACGGAATTTGATAAACATTTGGTACATCTTTCGCTTCAATGATATTATTTTCTGGAATGGAACCAAATAGTGCAATTTTTTTCTTAATGGAATCTCCTAAATTGATTGGTGCTCTAGTTACTAATATGTCGGGTTGTATCCCAAGACGACGTAATTCAATAACACTATTTTGGGTTGGTTTGGTTTTTAATTCGTTGGATCCATATAAATAGGGAATCAATGTAGTATGAACAAAGCAAGTGTTATTTCTTCCTTGTTCTAATCGAAATTGTCTTAATGATTCCATCATTACTGACGATTCAATGTCTCCAACTGTTCCTCCAATTTCTGTAATAACAATATCAGCATTACTAGTACTTGCTGCTTCATAAATTTTGTTTTTTATTTCGTTTGAAATATGGGGAACAATTTGAATAGTTGCCCCTAAATAATCTCCTCTTCGTTCTTTTTCAATTACACTCGAATAAATTTTGCCATTGGTGATATTTGAAGTGTAATTTAATTCTTCATCAATAAATCTTTCATAGTGTCCAAGATCTAGATCTGTTTCGCAACCATCTGACGTTACAAAAACTTCTCCATGTTGAATGGGTGACATCGTGCCTGGATCGACATTCATGTATGGATCAAATTTTTGCATAAATACTTTATACCCTTTGGCTTTTAGTAATAAAGCAATACTCGATGCTGTGATTCCCTTTCCTAGTCCTGAACATACTCCTCCTGTTACAAATACAAATTTTGCCATTATAAAACTCCTCCCAAATATAAAAAAAGAACCTGAAGAGAACTTCATAGGCTCTTTTAAATTATAACACTCTTTTTTTCTCTTTTTTTGAATCTAAGATTTTTTTGACATTCTATAGACAGGGAATTTATTTTTTAATAACATAAAATGATAACCCATACTTTTTGCCCATTTTGCGAATATTTTGCAGCACCAATATTTTGATATTTTGGATCTTTTAAATCCGTATTGTGTTCTATTGTTACTTTTTGGTATGCTTCTTCTAAACTATTTGCTTTGATATTTATTTCCTTGGCATTTGTCATACTTACTTCTGCTAATTGAAACCATGTTTTTAAATCAATTAAGGCTTTATTTTCTACTGTTTCAATAGCTCTTAGCAGTGCTATAGCTACTATTTTCTCATCCCAGTTGTTTGATATCTCATTTTGAGTACGATACTCGTTTACTTTTTTAATAAAGTTTTCTGAATCATTTATATCTTCTTCGCTTAGAATGATATTTTCTTTGGGCTCTTCTTTTTCTTCGTTATCTGGCCTTTTATATACTATTTTGGGTGGTATAATTTCTTCTGTTTCTTCTTGGACCTTTTGATTATCATTTTTTAGATCTGAATTTGAAGTGTTATTAGTATTCTTGTTTTGATTTGGTGCTCTTGTTATGTTCAATGTTGTTTTTGCACTTATTTCATTACCACTTGGATCTTTTGCAACGATTTCAATTTCATAAGAACCTACTTGTGAATAGCTTGTCATTGTTTCCTCTTTGAAAGAATAAATACATTCGGCTTTACTATTATCAGTACAGCTTTCAACAAACATGCTAGGTTCATAAGTCCCACTTGTTGTAATTTCTTTTAATGATAATATTGGTGCTTCTGAGTCTTTTACCTCTAATACGGAAGTATATTCTTTTCGATTAATTATTATTTTTACTCGATATTGTTCCCTTTTATTTAAGGAAGAGAGTTCTATTCTCTCTTTTCCTATATAGTATTCTATTGATCCTTCTGTCTTTTCTTCTTGCTCTAGATAATCTTGTAATATTGGTAGTTCTTCTCCAACATTACGTTCTAATTTTTCCTTTATTTTAATTTCTTCAATATTTAACTTGGATATTAAAAACCAAACGCCTCCTACAAATGCTAAACCTAGAATTGTCGCTATTATTGTTACGATTATATTTTTTACTTTCATACTACACACTCTTTTTTCTTTTCTTTATTTTTCTTATGATCCATAAGATTATTATCAATATAATGATTGAACAACTTATTACTTCTATTTTGTGCACGTTTAAATATTTTATCAAATCGAAGTGAAGTTCTGTATTCAATACTATTTCGATCGTTTTTAGTAATTCATCTTGATAATAAATATTTACTGTTCCTAATTGAGATCCCACTAATGTATTATAGTTAATTTTTTCTTCTCCTGAGTATTCTATTTTTAAGTCTTCTTTGGTGAATTCTTTTGGCAAATATTTTACCCATGTTTTGTCGGAATAAAAAGTTATTTCATTTTCTTTGGCAAATCTTGTAGGAAGCGTTAAAATTTTTTCGCCTTCTTCTATTACTAATTGATTTTGATAATGATCTATAAAGTATTCATATATGGTTTTAGCATCCAAAAAGTTATTGGCCTTATTTCCTTCTTGAGGGGCTTTAACAGTGACTAAGATATAATTTGTACCATTTTTACTGGCAATGCTAGCAAGACAGAGTCCTGCCTTATCAGTTGTGCCTGTTTTTCCACCTAAGAGGTAATCCATATTTAAGCTATTTCTTTGGATATTACGATATAAAGTGCTTATGACACTAAAGGAGCCATCATGCATTGTATATCGTTTGGATGTTAGTATTGTCTTTAATTCTTTGTTTTGGAGAGCATATTCTAGCATCTTAGCAACTTCTTCAACAGTCGAAACATGACCTTCGGCATCTAATCCTGTTTCATTTTTAAAATGTGTATTTTGAAGGTTTAGTTCTTTGGCTTTTTCATTCATCTTTTCAATGAATTCTTCTCTATTATTTGTCACATTTCTTGTGAGAGTTTGGGCGGCATCAGCTCCTGATGGTAATAATAGCCCATATAATAAATCACGAATGGTTACTTTTTGCCCTACACGAAAACCTGCTACTGCGGCATTGGCTTCTTTTAGTCCTTTCAAATCGCTGCTTGTAATTGTAATTTCTGTATCTAAGTTATCAATGTTTTCGATTGTTATAATAGCAGTCATAATTTTGGTGAGTGAAGCAATTGGTACTACTTCTTGAGCATTTTTTTCATAGAGTACTTTTTGTTCATCTTGATTTATTAAAATTGCATTATTAGATGTAATATCTAATTCGATGGCAGAAGCTTTTTTTAGAGGTAGAAATATCAAGCAAAGACTCAGGAAAAGATAGAAAATTTTTTTCATTTAACACCTCTTTACTCTTTTTCTATTTTTTCATATTGAAGGAGATATTCTTTTTCTTCTTTGTTGATTTTGATCTCAGTGATTTCTTTAGTTGTTGTTTTAATAGTAATCACTTCGTCTTCATTTTGGTAGATAATCTCTCTTTTGGTATCATGTAATATTTCATTTTTATTCATATTATTTAATTTTTCTAGTAAATTTTCTAGATTTAGGTTAGTCATGTCTTCTGGGTTAAAAAGATTATCAATTTCTTCTTCTGAATCAACAAATATTTGGTATGTTTTTCCTTCTACTATTTTATATTTTATGATTCCTATTTTTGACTCCCGATAACCAGTTTCGATTTGATCTATTCTTTCACCATGAAAGTTTATCTTTTCTGTGGTAATAAAATTTGTAATTGTATATTCATATCGAATATTCTCTTTTTGAAGATCTTCTAACATACTTTTTAAATCTTTGTACATTATACGTTCATCATTCTTTTTTTCATTTTGGTGTTCTGTTTTTTGGAAGTCTTTATTATTGTTTCCAAGCACTGCCACACAACTACCTAGAAGGAGAAAAAAAAGTAGCCATCCTCCTAATTTTATAAGAGCTTTTCCCCTTTTTGTATTCCATATTTGCTTGATCTTATTTTCTTTTTTTGTATTTTTTTCTTTCATTTTTTCACTTCACTTTTTGATTTAGGAGCTTCGATTTATCAATTCCATTCAAATAATCGCTTGTTTTCATTATCCTTTTACCAAACGGTTTTATTTTGGTAATGTAAATGATACCATCTTGGCAAGTTATCCCAATGGCTTCTTTGCTTATTTCTTTTATTAAACTAGCCTCTTCTATTTCTTTTTTTTGGAACGTTGCTTCTAGGACTTTCCATTCTTCATCAAATAATTTAAAGTTTGCAGTTGGCCACGGATTTAGTCCTTTTATCTGATTTATAATTTCTTTTCCTGTTTTAAAAAAATCTATGTGTTCTTCTTCCCTTTTAATGTTATAGGCATAAGTTACATCTGATTCTTTTTGTTTTTCTCTTTTATTTGTTTTATTTAAAATACTTGGTAATGTTTCTTTTAGTAATTCACTTCCCATTTTTGAGAGCTTCTCATGTAGTGTTCCTACATTATCATCTTCTTTAATTTGATAAACTTTTTTAGAGATCATATCTCCTGTGTCCATTCCTTCATCCATATACATAATTGTAATACCAGTTTCTTTTTCACCATTAATCAATGCTTTATGAATTGGTGCTCCTCCTCTATATTTAGGAAGTAGGGAGGCATGAACATTAAAAGCTCCGATGCTTGCACATTCTAAGATTTCCTTTTTGATGATTTGGCCATAAGCACAGGTAATTATAACGTCTGGTTTTACTTTTTGGATTTCTTCATAGTCTTCTTTGATATTTGATGGTTGAAAAACAGGAATTTGATGCAGTTTTGCTAATTCCTTTATTGGTGGGGGGGTTAGTATGTGATGGCGTCCAACTGGTTTATCTGGTTGTGTTACTACTAACACAACATTATAATTCTCAATTAACATTTTTAATATTGGAACAGCAAACTCTGGAGTTCCCATAAATACTATTTTTGGATTTTGCATTTTATCACCATTTTCATTATACAAAAAAAAGAACAAAAGGTCATTATTCTTTGTTCTTTTTTTTCTTTTATATTTTCATTTGTACTCTTAATATATATAAGACGTCAGTTAAGTCAATTACTTTATTGCCATTAATGTCCCCTGTTTCTAGGTAGTAGTTTGATGATGGGGTTAAATTCATTTGAATTCTTAATGCTAATAAAACATCAGTTAAATCAATACGTCCATCACGATTTAAATCTCCTCTTAGAAACTCTAGTACTTCTACTTCTGTAAAAAATTGTTTCCCTTGATAGTTTGATTCAATGATTGTGTTGCCTTTTTGCAGACCTTTTACATTTCCTGTTTCGTCAACACTTGCTATTTGGTTATTTTGACTTTTCCAGGTTATTAAATGGCTATTTATTTGAAAGGCAGGAGTATAAAGATTTAGTGTTGTAGTTTCATTTTTTCCTAGCAATACTTTTAACTGATTTATTTTTATTTCATCAATATTTAAAACCATTACTTCTTTTTGAATGGTTTCTAATGCTAATTTTGTACCATCTGTAAAAGCTATTTTGGGTTCAGTTATTTGAATTGTTGTTTTACAAGATTTTTGTTTTGCTCTTAAATTTATTTTAACGATTGATGTATCTTCTTTTATGCCATCAATGGCACTATATGCAAAAATATTATTATTAGTAAATACTCCTTGGAATGTTTTTTCTAAGGATACAAATTCTACACAGTCTGGATCACTTACAATGATCTTTCCTCCTGCACTCATTAAATTATTCTCTTTAATATCTGTTAAGTTAATATTCATTGAGAAACTTTGTTCTTTATAAAATTCTGTATTTCCTTCTATATTCATTTTGGCACTCGCAGCAGAGACTAAATGTGGAAATAAGATAAAAAGAAAGAAAGAGATTATTATTTTATTGTATTTCATAATTACCATCCTTTTTAATTACTTGTACCTATTTAATCTTTCTTCCCTGTTTAATTTTTCTTGTTCAGCTTTTTTGATTTCTTCTTTTTTTCTATTAAGTCTTTCTTGTTCATACAGAATTTGCAGTTTTGCTGGATCTTTTGTTTCAAGTGCTTCGTGTAGAGCATCAAAAATTTCATCTTTTGTTACCGTTTCATCATAGGGATCATATGGAACTTCTTTGTATGTTGCATTTGGCGCTTCTTTTGCTTCTAAAATTTTAGATTCTTCTTTGGTTATGCCTGAATACTGATTTAACACTCCTCCAGGTTCTACGATATCATCGTCTGTTCCATTTTTAGAGCCAAAATTAAATTCTGGTTTAAATTCAATTACTGGAGATGTTTTTGGAGCTTCTTTGATGATTGAAGAGCCAACTGGTGCTGTTTCTTCATCTTTTTTTCTTTTCTTTAGTAGTAAGAATAAAATCCATAGTAACAATCCAACAATTAAAAGTGTTCCTAATATAATCATCCACGTAGTAAATGTCAATCCCAAAAAGGTTTTTTTGGCTTTATTAACATTTAAACGATAATATTGTACAAAGCCATTTTCATCTGTTACTTTAATTAACACAGCATTGTTTCCTACTTTTAGATTTTCATTGCCAATAACTTCTACTTTAGAAGTTTCAAATTCTGGAATGGCAGTTAAGTCTAATTTGTTAACGCCAATGACATCGATTGAATATTCATAAATATCTTTATCAAATTTTGGAGATAAATCACCATCTTTAATGAATAATTCTTTTAGTTTATTTTGACTAACCTTTTCACTCCGATCAACATTTAATGTATAAACTCTTATTGTTCCATCTTCTGCTGCTACTTCGATTGTGATAACGTTCATACCCATTTTTAAGTTGTCATTGCCTGTGATATTGATTATAGCTTTATTATCTTCAACAATTGCTTTTAAATCTAATTTTGTAACATCATTTGGAACTTTAATACTGTAGCTATTTGTATTTTTATCAAAACTTGGTGTTAGCTCTCCATCATTTACTATAATATTCGATAGAAAATTATTATCTGATTTGTTGGATGGTTGTTCATCTGCAGCTTTTTTATTTACATTGACAATATATACTTTTTCAGATCCATCTTGCGCTGTTACGGTAATGCGGATGACATTATTGCCTTCTTTCCATCCACTGTTTCCTGTTACTACTACTTTGGCATTTGGATCATTTGCAATCGCACTTACATTTAAACTATTAATGTTATTTTTAACCGTCATGTTGTATGTTGTGTTATTGCTATTAAATCTTGGACTTAATGTATAACCTGAAATATCCAATGATTTTAATGTGGCATCACTATTTAACTTTGGAGTATCTGGCTGTTCATCTCTTTTGGTAACTGAAACTGTATAGGTTTTCTCTGTTCCATCTTCTGCACGAACTACAATGTTACAATTGGTAGTTTTATCTGTTAAACTACATGTAGTTCCACTGACCACTGTTGCTTTTGTATGATTTGGTATAGCGTCAAATTTTATTTCTCTTGCATTTGAAGCAGCTTCAATTTGATAATTTGTATTATTGGCTGTAAATCCTGGAACTAGGTTGTATCCTGAAGCTGAAAGTGATTTTAGTGTAGCATCATTACTTTTAGTTGGTGCTACTGGATCTGGATCATTTTTGGTAACAACTATTGTATATGTTTTTTGAGTGCCATCTTCTGCACGAACTACAATGTTGCAGTTTGTTGTTTTGTTATTTAAATTACAGCTCTTTCCACTTACGATACTTGCTTTTGAATCAGTTGTGGTTGCATTAAAATTAATGGATCCTGTAGTTGCAGGTAAGCCACTAATGGTGTAACTCGTCGTATTAGAGTTAAAAGCTGGAGATAAAGTTCCTGTACTTGGTACTAATGTTTTTAAACTAGCATCATTTCCTGGAGATCTTACGGTAATGGTTTTACTCACGGTTGGTGAAGTTAATTTTGTTGAATCAGTGAATGCCAATTTTCCATTGGTTATATTGATACTTGTTGAGCAAGCATTGTTTCCAGCTTTAAATGTTGCTTTTGTTAAATTCAAATCACTGGAAGATCCATCCATATCACTATAAGCAAAAACTGAACCATTAGCGGTTCCAGGCGCTACTTTTTCTAGTTTCACTAATGTTAAGCAATTGGTATCTGATGATGTTACAGTACCACCTGCACCCATTAAATTGGACCCAGTAATCCCTGCCCCCCATATGTTTACAACAAGTTCTTGCCCAACATTAATTGAATCACTTCCTCGCCATTCTAATCTTGCAGTTGTGGCTGCAAATGTATCAGGCATTTTAATAAATGCACAAATTGTGCAGATGCTGATAATAAATCCTAATTTTAATTTTTTGCCCATTTTTAAATCCTCCAAACAACATAAAAAAGCAGTTTTGATACTCTTCTATTATTAAGTTTATTATAGCAATTTTTTAGTAACACTGTCTACCAAAATTCGACATTTTTTGCTTTTTTGATTTTGATGTATTTTAAAAAAAGAAGTGCATAGATAATGTGCAATAAGATTTAGAAGCAAT
>CAJUGF010000031.1:0-1424 GCA_910585915.1 uncultured Bacilli bacterium
TTACCACAAGAAGATATGCCATATCTACCAGATGGACGTCCAGTTGATATTATGTTAAACCCATTAGGTGTTCCATCTCGTATGAATATTGGACAAATCCTAGAAGTCCATTTAGGAATGGCGGGCAAAAAATTAGGAGTTCATTATGCTACACCAGTATTTGATGGTGCAAATTTAGAAGACATCAAAGAAGAAATGGCGAGTGCTGGCATGGATGAAGATGGAAAAGTACAATTAATTAATGGCCGTACAGGAGAGCCATTCGAACATAAAGTTAATGTTGGTGTTATGTACATGGTAAAACTACACCACATGGTTGATGACAAATTACATGCTCGTGCAACAGGTCCATACTCATTAGTTACACAACAGCCACTTGGAGGAAAAGCTCAATTTGGTGGACAAAGATTTGGAGAAATGGAAGTTTGGGCACTTTATGCATATGGTGCAGCTCATGTTCTTCAAGAAATATTAACAATTAAATCCGACGATGTTATTGGACGTGTTAAAGTATACGAAGCGCTAGTAAAAGGAAAAACTGTAAATCAAGCAGGTGTGCCAGAATCATTTAGAGTACTAATTAAAGAATTCCAAGCTCTTGGATTAAACGTTCAAATTTTAGATAGTAACGACAAATTACTTGATTTAAAAGACATTGAAGAAGAAGAAGAAAAAGAAGAAATGATTAAAATCGACGAAATTGATATTACTGATTTAGAAAATACTGTAGAAGAACCAGAAATAGAAGAAAATGAAGTCGATGAAGAAGAAGAGTTTGAAAGTGATCTGGATGACTTAGAATTTCCAGAAGATGGAAACTTAGAAGAAGATATGGAAAGTGGTGAGATTCTATGATCCCTGTAAATAATTTTAAAGGAATAAAAGTAGGAATCGCTTCCCCAGAAAAAATTAGGGAATGGTCATATGGAGAAATTAAAAAACCAGAAACCATCAATTATCGTACCCTAAAACCAGAAAGAGATGGACTTTTCTGTGAGAAAATCTTCGGACCTACCAAAGACTATGAATGTTCTTGTGGAAAATACAAAAGATTGCGTTACAAAAATGTTATCTGTGACCGTTGTGGAGTAGAAGTAACAAAAAGTAAAGTACGTCGTGAACGTATGGGACATATTGAACTTGCTGCTCCTTGCAGCCACATTTGGTTCTTTAAAGGAGTCCCTTCAAAAATGGGACTTGTCCTTGACATGTCTCCAAGAGATCTAGAAGAAGTATTATACTTTGTATCTTATGTAGTTTTAGATCCTGGGAGTGCGCCACTTGCTAAAAAACAAACCTTATCTGACAAAGAATACCGAGCTTACTATGAAAAATATGGTTCAAGTTTCACTGTTGGAATGGGTGCAGAAGCAATTAAAAAATTATTATCTGAAGTAGATATTGTAAGTGAAATTGAAGAATTA
>CAJUGF010000031.1:1434-6386 GCA_910585915.1 uncultured Bacilli bacterium
ATTAAACAAGAACTAGAAATCAAAGCTATTGAAAAACAAAAAAGAAGAGAAATGAAAGTCGAAATTGAAGAATTAAGAAAAGAACTAGAAAATGCTACAGGGCAAAAAAGAATTCGTCTTGGAAAACGTCTAGAATGTTTAGTATCATTTGAAGAAAGTGGAAACCGTCCAGAATGGATGATTCTAGATGTACTACCAGTAATTCCACCAGATTTAAGACCAATGATTCAATTAGATGGTGGAAGATTTGCAACTAGTGATTTAAATGACTTATATCGTCGTATTATTAATCGAAATAATCGTTTAAAGAAATTATTAGAACTTGGAGCACCAACAATTATCGTTCAAAATGAAAAACGTATGCTTCAAGAAGCAGTAGACTCATTATTAGACAATGGACGTCGTGGAAGAAGTGTTACTGCCGCAGGAAATAGACCATTAAAAAGTTTATCAAGTATGTTAAAAGGAAAACAAGGACGTTTCCGTCAAAATTTACTTGGAAAACGTGTTGACTATTCAGGGCGTTCTGTTATCGTTGTAGGACCAAACTTAAAAATGTATCAATGTGGTATTCCAAAAGAAATGGCATTAGAGTTATTCAAACCTCATGTAATTCATGGATTAGTAGAACGCGGACTTGCTCATAACATCAAAGGAGCAAAAAAATTAATTGAATCACGAGATGATCAAGTTTGGGATATCGTTGAAGATGTTATTACAGAACATCCAGTAATGCTAAACCGTGCACCAACACTTCACCGTTTAGGTATCCAAGCATTTGAACCAAAATTAGTAGGTGGAAAAGCCATTCGCTTGCATCCACTAGTATGTACAGGATTTAATGCAGACTTCGATGGAGACCAAATGGCAATCCATATTCCGCTTTCTGAAGAAGCAAAAGCAGAAGCAAGACTATTAATGCTTGGTGCTAATAATATCTTAAATCCAAAAGATGGAAAACCAATAGTTACACCATCACAAGATATGGTATTAGGTAACTGCTATATTACTATGGAAAAAGCAGGAGAAGAACACGAAGGTAAAGTATACAAAGATCCAAATGAAGTATTAATGGCTTACGAAAGAAAAGAAATTACACTACATACTCGTATTGCTGTTCCTGTTCGTTCTTTCAAACACAAGTTATTTATGGATGAACAAAAAGACAAATATTTAGTAACAACCTGTGGAAAAATTATTTTTAACGAAATTCTTCCAGATAGTTATCCATTTATTAATGAAGGTACAAAAGAAAATATTGAAGGAATTACTCCAAGCAAATATTTCTTAAGCATGGGAACAGATATCAAAGCAGCAATTGCTGAAATGCCTTTAACAAAACCATTTGTAAAAAAGACATTAGGACAAATAATTGCACAAATATTCAAAAGATATAAAACAACAGAAACCAGTATTATGCTAGATAAATTAAAAGACTTAGGATTTAAATATTCTACTATCGCAGGAATTACCGTTTCTGCTGCGGATATTGTTCCAAGTAAAACCAAACATCAAGTAATTGATGAAGGAAAAGTTTTAGTTGATAAAATTAATAAACAATACAAACGTGGCTTAATAACAGAAGAAGAACGTTACAATAACGTTATTGAGGTATGGACCAAAGCAAATAAAAAAATTCAAAAAGAATTAGAAGAAATTTCGAGTTCAGACTTCGATAATCCATTATTCATGATGATGAATTCAGGAGCTCGTGGATCAATTTCAAACTTCTCACAACTTGCAGGTATGCGTGGATTAATGGCAAAACCAGACGGTTCTACCGTTGAAATTCCAATCACCTCAAACTTTAGTGAGGGACTAAACGTTTCAGAATTCTTCTTATCAAGTCATGGATCAAGAAAAGGTTCAGCAGATACTGCACTACGTACTGCTGATTCAGGATACTTAACTCGTCGTCTAGTAGATGTTGCTCAAGATATCATCGTCAAAGAATTTGATTGTGGATCAATCAACGGTGTTGAAGTATACGATTTAGTAAATGACAAAGATGGTTCAGTAATAGAATCTCTTGGAGAACGTATTTTAGGAAGATACAGTGCGAAAAAAATTATAAATCCAGAAACAAAAGAAATGATTTTGGATAAAGGCGAAATGATTAACGAAAATATCGTTAAGAAAATTGAAGACGCTGGAATCAAACGTGTTGAAATACGTAGTGCCTTAACATGTAAAACACCAAATGGTGTATGCCAAAAATGTTATGGACGAAATCTTGCTACAGGTAATCTTGTTGAAACAGGAGAAGCTGTTGGTATTATGGCAGCACAGTCTATCGGAGAACCAGGTACTCAGCTTACCATGCGTACATTCCATACGGGTGGAGTTGCAAGTGGAGACGATATTACCCAAGGTCTTCCTAGAGTTGAAGAATTATTCGAAGCAAGAAATCCGAAAGGAAAAGCAACCATTTCCGAAATTAATGGTAAAGTTGCAAGCATCAAAGAAGACAACGGAAAACATAAAATTGTTGTGGAAAATGATGTGGAAGCAAGAGAACATGTTACAAATTACAATATGAAAGTACGTGTTGCTGTTGGAGATACTGTAAATGTTGGAGATAAATTGACTGAAGGAGCAATTAGTCCAAAAGAATTGCTTGCTGTAACAGATCCAATCACTGCTCAAGAATACATCTTAAAAGAAATTCAAATGGTTTACAAATTACAAGGTGTTGATATTTCAGATAAACACATCGAATTAATTGTAAAACGTATGATTAGTAAAGTACGTATTGCTGATGCAGGAGATACGGAATTAGTAGAAGGATTAACAATTTCACTCCATGATTTCACTGAAGCAAATAAACCAGTAATATTACGTGGTGGTGTACCTGCCAAAGGACGTCCAATTATGCTTGGTATTACAAAAAGTTCTCTAGAAACTGATTCATTCTTATCAGCAGCTTCATTCCAAGAAACAACAAGAGTATTAACAGATGCTGCAATTAAAGGAAAAGTAGATTACTTAAGAGGATTAAAAGAAAATGTAATTATTGGTAAACTAATTCCAGCAGGAACTGGAGCAAAACAATATAGTGACATTGACATGATCCTAGAAAAAGAATTTATGGATGATGAACCTAGTGAAGTATTAGAAGAAAAATTAATGGATGAAGAAAATATCAATCAAGTTGAAAATTCTGAAATAGAAGAAATAAATGAAGATTAGACTTTCAAACGAAAGTCTTTTTTCTATAAAAAACTTGACTTATTAAAATTTTATGTTATAATAGCCACCAGAAAAAGGGGGAATTAGAATGCAAACATTCTATATTGAAGCGGACAGTATAAATTCAATAATAAAAATAAGCAAAAAATATAGTATTAATTGTCCACAATACGTTACACCATATCAAGGCTATTTATTTAATATTGAGGTGAACGTTTCAGAAGAAGAATTATTAAGATTTTTTGAAGTTGTCAAAAAAACAAGCCAAAATAATCTTGTAAAAACATATATAAAACAAAAAGGAAAATATGAGCCATTTATTACATTGAATACAGATGATAAACTAGTTTATACAACCTTTTTCTACAAGAATTTAAACAATTTAGGTCAAAGTGTTAATACTACTGGAGCATTAGAAAACTTGATAATCAATAGCAGAAAGAAAGACTGGATAAGAGGGTACTATCGTTGTACAAAATGGAATGAACAAAATACTGAAGTAACAAATGAACATTCAGGAAAATTCCAGATATCTGAAGAAAAAGACGAAAAAAATTCAATTATTCATATTTTCATGCAAAATACGCATCCAGTAAAAAAAGAAAATAGTTCCTATGATAATGTATTTATAGTTCCTTGGAATCAAAAAGTAAAAGATATAGAATCAGAAGAATACTATATAACTTATACAGACGATATTATTTTGCATGCTGCACCAAATATGGATGTGATTGAAGCATACACCAAAATAGATGGAATAATGTCTTTGACTCCATTTCGTGTATTTAGTAGAACAAAAGAAAATTTAAGTATAATGGAACAATATTTCTTGCTTGCAGTGAACAACTATGAACAAGAAAGAAAATGTGCAGAAGTACTTCAACGAAAACAAGCTTAAGACTTTTTATAAAAAGTCTTTTCTTTTGCCATAAACTATCAAATAAAAAAATATATGAAAAGTTCGTATGAAGTTAAAAGAAAAATAGTAAAAGTAGCATACTACTTTTTTTATTCGCCAAAGATAGATAAAATATGATAAAATATTACTAAGACTAGGAAGTGATAAAATGACGCAATCTACGTTTATCTTAATTGGTATTGCCTATTATATTTTCACCATCGCTATTATAGTAGTAGTCTTAAATTTAATTAATAAAAAGGAAAAGACTAAATTTCAAAATGAAATTAGTGAACTAGAAAGAGAAAAAAACTTAATTATTTCAGCTGCAATCATGTCTGAATTAAATAAAGTAGAACCATTAGTTAATAATGCAGACATGAAAGAAGTGTATGATGAATGGCAAAGAAGATTCCATGAGATTAAAGAAATAGAGGTCCCTAAAATAACAGATCAACTATTAGAAATTGAAGAATTGTTTAACCAGCGAAAATACAAAGAATTGAAACTAAAATTAGCTGAAGCAGAAATCGATGTCTATTACATAAAGACAAAATCCAATTTTTTATTAGAAGAAATCAAAGGTATTACACTAAGTGAAGAACGAAATAGAGAAACAATAACGAAATTAAAAAGTCACTACCGTGAGATTCGAAATAAGTATCACAATGAAAAAAATAGCTATAAAGTTATAGCTTCACCATTAGATCTTCAATTTGAAAATGTTGACAAATTATTTGGAGCTTTTGAATTATCTATGGACAAAAATGCATATCAAGAAGTAGGAAAGATTGTCAAGGCGATCGACGATACAATTGGCAATTTAGAACTAGTTATAGAAGAAGCTCCAGGAATTATTGCTATG
>CAJUGF010000031.1:6396-18651 GCA_910585915.1 uncultured Bacilli bacterium
CTGGAGTTCTGACGTGTGCTCTTCCGATCTTTATTGCTATGGGAAAAGTATTAATTCCTAAAAAAATGAAAGAAATCAATAACATTTATGAAAAAATGAAAAAAGATGGATACAACTTAGAATTTTTAAATTTACCTTATAACATGACTGAATCAAATAAAAAAATTACTGATATCTTTCAACGATTAAATGTACTAAATATTGAAGACTCAACCTTTGAATTAAAAACAATGACCGATTACTTTGATTCCCTATATAATGATTTTGACAAAGAGAGAATTGCTAGAAAAATATTTGATGATTATCAAAGAAGTATCTTAATGAAAGTGACTAAGCTTACAAAAATAAATGATAAATTAATTCGAAAGTTAGAAGATATCAAATATAGTTATGATCTGACAGATGAAGATGTAAGTGTCATCGATATCATTCGTAAAGAATTAGAAGAGATTCGAATAAAATATGACGAAATTGTTGAAATGCATCGGACACATCGTTATAGTTTTAGCCATTTGGCCAAAGAAATGGAATTATTAAATGTAAAACTTACAAGAACTGAAGAAAAATTAGAAGCAGCACTAAGAACACTTGGCAGCTTAAAAGAAGATGAATTAAGAGCAAGAGAGCAATTGGATGAAATAAAATCAATTCTAAATAATGCTAAAAATCAAATGAAAAGCTACAAATTACCTATGATTCCTAAAAAATATTTTGTAGAATTAAGCGAAGCGACAGAGGCCATTGCTAATATGGTAAAAGAATTAGAGCGTACACCAATATCAATTAAAGTTTTAAATACACGTGTTGATACAGCAAGAGATCTTGTACTTAAATTACTTAGTACAACCCATGAAACTATCAAGACAGCAAAAATGGCCGAAACAGCTATTGTTTATGGCAATCGATACCGACCAATCAACAAAGAGGTGGATTTTGGTCTAACAAAAGCAGAAAATGCATTTCATAAAGGTAATTTTAAAAACTCGTTAGAAAATGCAATAGCAGCAATTAATATTGTAGAACCAGGAATACACAAAAGATTAATGGAAGAATATGGAGAAAATTAACATGACAAAAGTAATGATCGATTTAGATGAAACAATCGTAAGTGGAGGATATATAGAATCATTAAATGAATACTTAGGAACTAATTACAAACCAGAAGATTTTAAAGATTATTATATTTCAAATATTTTACCTCCTGAAGAAAACAACAAATATTTAGATTATTTCTATAAAAATGTAAATGTTTATGATAAAAGTACCATTATACCAAATGCAATTGAAGTAATAAAAAAATTAAATGAACAATATGATGTATATATTTGTAGTGCTTTCTTAGATCCTAGAAAACCAGAAGAATGTTCAATTATGGCCAAATATAAATACGAATGGATTTTAAAAAACTTACCATTCATTAACCCTAAAAGAATTTTATTAACAAGCGCCAAAGATCTCATCATGTGTGACGTAAAAATAGATGATAAAGTTTCAAATTTAAAGAGAGGATATGGCAAAATAAAATTATTGTTAAATCAAAAACACAATGAAAAATATTCTAAAGAAGAGTTAGCATCTTTAGGTATTTTAAGAGTAAATGATTGGTTAGAAATTGAAAGAATTTTATTAAAAGGAGAGTTACCAAAATGATTTATTTAGATTATAGTGCAACGACACCAGTAAGCTACGATGTCTTAGAATCTTATTTAAGAGCAACAAAAGATTTCATAGGAAACCCCAATTCTTTACATAGCTTAGGAGTAAAAACAAAAACTTTAATGAATAGTGCAAATAAACAAATAGCAGAAATATTTAACATTTTAGAAAGTGAAATAACATTCACAAGTGGTGCTACAGAATCAAATAATATGGCATTAATTGGAACTTGTTTAGCAAATGTCAAGCGTGGAAATCATATTATAGTTTCTAAATTAGAACATCCTTCCATCTATAAAATATGTGAATATTTAGAAACTATTGGCTTTGAAATAAGCTATGTTGCAAATGATCAAGAAGGACTAATCGATTTTGATGACTTAAAAAATAAAATAAGACCCAATACCCTTTTAGTAAGTATATGTGCAGTAAATAGTGAACTAGGAATAAGACAGCCGTTAAAAATGATTCGTCAGATCATAAAAAAAGAAAATCCATCAACTTTATTTCATAGTGATATGACTCAAGCAGTTGGAAAAATTCCTGTAAGTTGCCACGATGTTGATATGGCAAGCATGTCAGCTCATAAAATTTTTGGACCTAAAGGAATAGGTCTATTCTATAAAAATAGTAGGGTAAAAATTACACCATTAATTTATGGAAGCGGAAAATCGAATCTTTTAAGACCTGGAACACCACCTGTACCATTAATAGTAGCCTTTTCCAAAGCCTTAAGACTTGCCTTAGTAGATATTGACAAAAGAGAAAATTTTGTAAGACGATTAAATGAAAAAATCTTAGGAGAATTATGCAAAATGGAAGGCATCTTAATTAATCAAACAAAATATTCCATTCCTCAAATATTAAATATTAGTCTTCAAAATATACGTCCAGAAACATTTCTTCATGCTATGGAAGAATATGAAATCTATTTAGGAACAAATACTGCATGTGCAAGTGGTAATCTTTCATCTAGTATTATGGCTGTCTACAATGATAAAAAAAGAGCAACTAGTAGTATTCGCATTAGTTTATCTCATGTTACAACAACTGATGAAATCAATCAATTTTTATCGGCATTCAAAGCTGTATATAATCGATTGAATAGCTTAACAGAAGGATAGTAAAAACTATTCTTTTTTGTTATAATACAATTAATTAAACATTAGTCACTAATGCAATAAAAACTATTAATGAAGAAGTGAGAAATATGAGAAAATTAATTATTATCAAATATGGTGAAATGACCACAAAAAAAGATAACATTGGCTTATTCTTAAGAAAATTAAAAGACAATGTTACTATAATGTTAGAAAATGAACCAATAAAAATTACATACGACAACGGAAGAATGTTTATTACATGTCAATATGAACACTTTGAATCAGTATTAAATAAATTAAAAAAAGTATTTGGAATTCATGAAATTATAGTTGGCTATGAATTAGAAAATAGTGAAATAGAAACAATCCAAGAAGCTCTAAAAGATCTATTAACAAAAATTGAATTTAAAACATTTAAAGTAGAAACAAAAAGAAGCAATAAAAATTATCCATTAAAGAGCTTAGAAATTAGTAAAATTTTAGGTGGAACAGTTCTAAAAGAGAAAGAAAATATAAAAGTTGATGTTCATAATCCAGAGCTGACCATCCATATTGAAATTCGTTTAAATAATGCTTATATTTATTTCGAAACACATAAAGGGTTAGGGGGATATCCAGTAGGAACATTAGGAAAAGGATTATTAATGTTAAGTGGAGGAATTGATTCTCCTGTTTCTGGATACCTAGCGATGAAAAGAGGCGTAAAACTAGAAGCAATTTATTTTGAAAGTCTCCCTCATACATCGAATGAAGCCAAGCAAAAAGTAGAAAGTCTAGCACGAATTTTATCAGAGTATAATAATGAAATAAAACTTCATGTTATTAATTTTACAGAAATCCAAGAAAATATTTATAAAAAAATTCCTCATGAATACTTAATTACTATTATGAGAAGAATGATGTATCGCATATCAGAACAAATAGCGAGAAAAGGCAATTGTAAAATCTTAATAAATGGTGAATCCATTGGACAAGTAGCAAGTCAAACACTAACAAGCATGAACGCTATCAATGAAGTAGTAAAAATACCAGTCATTAGACCTGTTGCATGTTTTGATAAATTGGAAATCATAGATTTAGCAAACAAAATTAACACTTACGAAACAAGTATTCTTCCATTTGAAGATTGTTGTACAATCTTTGTTCCAGACCATCCAGTCATTAATCCTGAAATATCAAAATGTTTAGAATATGAAGAAAGAATACCATACCAAGAATTAATCAAGAAAGCAGTTCAGAATCATGAAATAATAAAAATAACTAAACAAGAAAATAAATTTGAGGATATATTATAAAAATCAGAGTATTTACTCTGATTTTTCACTTTTTTCAAAACTATCACAAAATGTTCTTTGTTTTGAATTTTCCCCATTAACAAATATTTTTCCAAGAGTACATCGATTTTCATGACAATCTTGATATTTGCAAGTATGAACATTACAATCAATTCTCTGATTAAAATATTCATTCGTTTCCTTCATATTATCACCTAACTTTAGGATGAATAAAAAAAATTTATTTATACATACTAAAAACAGGTGATACTATGAGAAAACATATCGCAATGTATTATAAAACTTATGATGGTCAAACAAACAATGAAATGGATCGTTTAATGGATGAAAGATTGAATGACTATGGTTACAACTTTGAATCAAATAAAAAAAAGACAATTTCATTAGATGATGCATCAAAAAAATCAGGACCACACTGTTTAAGAATGCGTAAAAACGGGGAAAAAAGATGGTAAAAACATCTTTTTTTTTGTATAATGATAATATGAGGTGAAAAAATGAAAATATTATCAGTGAATGCTGGAAGTTCATCTTTAAAATTTACGGCATTTGAAATGCCAGAAGAAAAAAAGTTGATCTCTGGATATTTTGAGAGAATAGGAATAGGCAACAGTTTTTATACATTAAAAATAAATGGTGAAAAAAAGCAAGTAGAAGTTGAGATGAATACTCATGAAGATGCTTTTAAAATCTTAATAAAAGAATTAATAGATAATAAAATAGTTAAAGATTTAAATGAAATAAAAGGAATAGGTCATCGAGTTGTTCATGGAGGAGAGTACTTTAAAGATAGTGTTGTTATCACAGAAGATGTAATAATCAAGATTGAAGAGTTAAGTAATTTAGCACCTCTTCATAATCCGCCAGCTATTACTGGAATCAAAGCTGCAATAGAAGTAGTACCAGATGCTACTCAAGTAGCAGTATTTGATACATCTTTTCATCAAACGATGCCAAAAGAAAACTATCTTTATGCAGTTCCAAAGGATTGGTATCGTGAACATAAAGTAAGAAAATATGGTATGCATGGAACAAGCCATAAGTATATAACCGAAAGAATGAAAGAAGTATTGGGGCATGAAAATACCAAACTAATCATTTGTCATATTGGTTCAGGAGCTAGTATTACAGCCGTAGAGAATGGTAAATCAATCAACACATCAATGGGATTCACCCCTAATGCTGGACTGATTATGGGAACTCGTTCTGGAGATATAGATGCATCTATTCTTCCTTATATGATGGATAAATTAAATGTTAACGCCAAAGAAATTGATCGTATTTTAAATAAAGAAAGTGGAGTACTTGCTCTAAGCGAACAATATAGTGACATGAGAGATATTTATGATCATGTAAAACTAGGTGAAGAAAAATCAGTTCTTGCTCAAGATATGTTTATTAAAAGAATTGTCGACTATATTGCCATGTATTACTTTGAACTAAAAGGTTGTGATGCTATTATATTTACAGCAGGAGTAGGAGAAAATGGTGCATGTGAAAGAAGAAGAGTAATAGAAAAATTAGAATTCCTAGGAGTAAAATTAAATAGCGAATTCAATGAACAAATAGCTAGTTACCATGACATTCATGAAGGTAAAATTACATTAGAAGACTCTACTATTCCAGTATATGTAATCCCAACCGATGAAGAAATTATGTTAGCAAGAGATACATTTAGATTTTCAAATTAAATAGAAAGAAGGTTTGGAATGACTTCAAACATTATCAAAAAAATTGCCAAAAAAATTAAGCAATATGACACCATTGTAATAGCAAGACATACCGGACCAGATCCAGATGCAATTTGTAGTCAACTTGCACTACGTGATTCCATTAAAGAAACTTATGGAGCAAAAAAAGTTTATGCAGTTGGAGTAGGAGTATCAAAATTCAAAAAATATGGAAACCTTGATAAAGTAGATACCAAAAGTCTAAAAAATGCTTTGCTCATTACATTAGATGTTCCCAATTATTGCAGAATTGATGGTATTGAAGATTTAAAACCAAAAGAAATTATAAAAATTGATCATCATCCCTTTGAAGAAGAATTTGGACCACTAGAATGGGTAGATGATACCGCATCAAGTACTTGTCAATTAATTGCAGAATTAATTATGAAATCGAATTTAAAACTAACAGAAAATGTTGGCAATAACTTATTTATTGGTATGGTATCAGATAGTGACCGATTCTTACTTTCTTACACAACCCTTCAAACATTTAAAATAGTAACAAATTTAATGGAACGAACAAAAATCAATATTATGAAACAATATGAAAAACTTTATGAACGCCCAATCAATGAAGTAAGATTTCATGGATATATTTCAGAAAAACTAAAAATCACAGAAAATGGATTAGCGTATGTCCAAATATCTTCTGAAATCATTAAAGAATATGGAGTTGATGCAGCAACCCCATCCAATATGATTAATGATTTTAATTACATAAAAGATGTAATCGTATGGACCTTTATCACTTATGATGAAAAAAACGAAATTTATAAAGTAAATATTCGTAGCAGAGGCCCAATAATTAATGAAGTAGCATCCAAATACAATGGTGGAGGACATAAATTTGCGAGTGGTGTAAGAACCAAAGAAAAAGAAGATATTGATAATTTAATTAAAGATTTAGATGCCTCATGTAAAGAGTATAAAGGTATTTAAATCTTTTTTCTTACAGAAAGGAACAAACAATGAAAGTAGAAACTATCAAAAAGGGTAAAAAAAATACATATATTCTTACTATTGATAAAAAAAAATTCGTATTATATGATGACCTTATTGTAAAATACTGTTTATTACCCAAAAAGGAACTTACTATAAAAGAATTAGAAAGTATTCAAAAAGAAAACAATAACTTAGAAGCTTATTATGTTGCTTTAAAACTCATAGCAAACAGATTACGTACGAAAAAAGAAATAAAAAATAGTCTTTCCAAAAAAGAATTTCCAGCTTCATCCATTCAAAATGCCATCGAAAAATTAGAAAAAGAAGGATACATAAAAGAAGAAAACTATATCAAAGCCTACTTAAATGATGCTTTTCATTTTTCAAACGATGGCCCCTACAAAATCAAAAGAAAATTAGTAGATCTAGGAAATAGTGAAGAAAAAATAGAAAATGAATTAAATAATATATCGAAGAAAGATTGGTTACAGAAATTAGAAAAATTATTTTCCAAAAAAGCCACTTCAAATCATAAAGAAGGAATTAATAAATGGCGTCCAAAATGTGAAATGTATTTTTATAATTTGGGATATCCAAAAGATTGGATTGAAGAAATATCCCAAAAACAAGTTTGGGAAGAGCAGAAGAATCTGATTGAAAAAGAATACAATAAACTTTATCAAAAATGGAGCAGGAAGCTAAGAGGAGAAGAACTAAAATTTCAATTAAAAAGGAAACTTTATGAGAAAGGTTTCACAAAAGAACAAATCCAACAATTGTTAGAGAATAAATAGTAGATGCTGTTTATAGATTAAATAAAAGAATCCCAATTCAACTTTATATTGAATTGGGATTCTTTTATTTTGTCGTATTTGAATTTTTTTGATTTTCCAAACTTGAAATAGTATTTGCTATATAATTTCCATATTGTTTTTGAATTTCAGAATCAATAATATCAACACCATATTTTTTACGAAGTTCTGTCATAGCAGTAACACTCATTGTATTATCTTCGTCTAACTTTTTTTGTCCTAAAGTTTCACGAATAGATTCTTTAACATCATCAAGTGGGGCCTTTTCTTTTTGTTCTTCCCTAAAAATAACATGATATCCAAGCTCTGTAGTAATTACTTCAGTTGAAAAACTATTATCTTTTAAAGCATTAGCAGCTTTAACAATCTCATCATATTGAGCTCCTAAAGTTCCATCATTAATGTAACCTAAGCTACCACCATTTTCTTTGGTACTTTCATCTTTAGAACGTTCCTTAGCAAGTTCTTTAAATCTGTCTTTTGCATTATCACTTTTCTTAAGTTCATCAATAATAGACTGAACTTGTTCCTTTGCTTTATTTTCAGCAGCTGTTTTTTCATCAGCGCTCATACTATCAGTAGTATCAGCAGTAATTAAAATATGATCAACTAAAATATCTCCAAAAATAGATTCCTTATAATATTTTTCAATTTCCTTATCGGTCACTTTACTTTTACCATAATCTTTAATGGCTATATTCTGCATTGCATTAATATAATAAGATTTTTGATAAGCCTCGATAGAAGAATATCCATAATAACTTTGAAGCATTTGTAAGAAACTATCCTCACCATATTGGCTAATCATAGCTTTCACAGTACTTTCAGCACTCTCTTTATTATTTTGAACTTCGTCAGGATATTCACTCTCTAATATTTTTTTATCGACCATTTGAATCAATGCTTGAAGTGCATAATTATCTTTTATCTCTTGATATAATTCATTAACACTAATTTTATCTCCATTAGAAAATGATACGACTGCTTCCTCTCCATTTGATAAAGTAGGAATCGTTTTGCCACAACCACACAATAGCAAAGTACAAGCCCCTAATATAATTGCTTTCTTTTTCATATATCCTCCTTAAATAAAACCATAAATATTATAGCAACATTAAAAACAAAATACAAGAAAACCTTACAAAAGAGTACGATTTAAAATATGCTGATCGATTTTTTCATAAAGGTCATAAATAGATAAAATAGGAGGACAAGCAAGATCCAAATACAAATCAGAATTCATATTGTTCTGATAAATTAAATCCTTTTTTAAAACTAAAAGTGTTTTCATTTGTTCACGTGTTAATTGTTTTGGAATATATCCTCCCATAATTTGACAATAGTCAGTAGAAGAGTTAAAGAATATCACGTATCCTAAATGCCACCATCTTTGAAAATATTGATAAATTTCTTGTTCAATATCTTTTGAGATTTCCCATCTTTTTAGATCTTCGAAATCAACATTTCCAAGATCTAATTCAGGATGTGTATAAATCCAACCACTATTTAAAATACTTAAAAGAACACTTCTTCCATGAAATCCTAAATATTCATATCCTTCCTCTAATTCCCAATCATCCATTGTACCAAAAGAAAGATAGTTTCCTTTTGGGTCAATAATAATACCTAAAATATATTGAAACACGTTCATCCCTCCTACAATTGATTTGCTAATATTCTTTGCATGCCTTTTTCTTCTAATTCTTGATACCATTCATAAATGGATATAAGCATTTCATCTTTCCCAATAATACTAAAATCGGATTCAATATTAGGGCAATACAAAATATCAGAACGTAAATATAATAAAGTCATAATTTGTGGATAAGTTAGGTTGCTAGGAATATAGCCATAAGTCATTGGATCAGATTCCTCATAAGTTCCATTAAGTAATATAGCATATCCCAAACGACTCAATTCTTCAAAATATGAAAACGCCAAAGAATCAAAATCCATAACCTCAAAAATATCTTTATGAACAATCTTTTTAATATCCTTCTCTTTCCAAGATATATCTTTATGAGTATTGACCCAATTACTAACTAATAAAGAAGATAAAAAGGATCTACCATGTAAAGAAAAGTAATTAGTAAATTCTGTCGTATATTTTCCAAAAGATAAATAATACCCATTTGTATCAATAATAATTCCTAAAATATATTTAAACATAAAACATCACAAGATGATATTATAACACTTTTTTTAAATTTGAAAAGCCTAGCACCCTTTGTAAAAAATTCCATACAATATAAATGAAAAGACAAATAAAGGAGGAATGATTTATGAACAAATGTTGTGACAATGGACTTGGCCCTGCAATCATCTTAGTATTATTTATTTTACTTATCCTAATTGTAGGAGCATTCATTTAGTCTTTAAATAAAGGAGGTGTTCCCATGAGCTGTTGCAAAAAAAATAATGATAATAATAACTGCTGTGGAGGTAATGGCCTTTATAACAGTGCATTCATCATTTTAATATTATATATCCTACTTGCAATAATTCTTGGTGGAATAATTTTCTAAAAAGAGGGGTTGACCTTCTTTTTTTTCAGTTTAATTTATGATAAACTGATATATAAAGTAGGGTGATGACATGTTTGGTAAGATTCTAGATATCAATGAGAATACTATTATAGTCGAAAATAAATCCAAAAAAATTGAAAGTAATTTATTAAATGTTCATGTAGTATTTCAAGAAGGAGAAAGAAGAGTTGTTGGAGAGATTATCAAAATAACCAGTGAAGAATTCCAAATTATGCTCATTGGAGAAATAAGAGATACAAGATTCCAAGCAGGTATTTTAAAAGTTCCCAGTATGAACAGTGGCTGTAGAATCATTTATAAAAGTGAGTTAGAAGCTTTAATTGGTTCTCAAGATTATGCAAGCAAAGAAACATTTTTAATTGGCAGTGCTATCAATTATGAGGGATATAAAGTTACTGCAAATATGGATGAATTTTTTTCGCACCATTTTGCTATTATTGGAAATACGGGTAATGGTAAATCCTGTGGAGTTGCCAGAATGATTCAAAATGTTTTTTATTTCAATAATGAAGCGACACCAAAAAAAGCCAGAATTTTACTATTCGATGTTTATGGGGAATATCACAGTGCTTTAACCAAAATGAGTTCTATTCCTAACATCCATGTCAAAAACTTTACAACGGAAGTAGGAAATGAAAATGCAGAACTTGTAAATATTCCAGCATACTTTCTAGACGTTGATGATTTAGCAATTCTTTTAGATGTCAAAGACAATGCTTTATTGCCAATACTAGAAAAAGCCCTAAAATATGTATATATTTTTAAAAGCACTGATCCAAGAACAGAAGAATACAAAAATGATATTATTGCTAAATGTTTACTAGATATACTATCAAGTGGAAAGAATTCTACGCAAATTCGTGATCAAATTATATCGATATTAACAAAATACCACACTAATACTTTAAATTTAGACTCCGAAATTATCCAGCCTGGATATACGAGAACAATTAGACAATGCTTGAATATTGATGCTCAAGGTAAAATAAATGCCATTCAATATATTGTCGATTTTCTAAATACTTTTACTAGATTAAATGCTGATGATTCCTTTATTGGAGATAACTTTATTTATAATTTAGATGATCTGTACTATGCTTTAGAGTTTGCATTAATTAGTGAAGGAACTTTTAACAACCAATTATTATATGAAAGAGCAAATAGTTTAAAAGTACGACTACATGCTATAATTAATAGTAATCAAAAGCAATATTTTGAATTTACAAGAGCCATAGGAAAAGAAGAGTATATTAAAGAACTATTTATGACTCCAATGGGTGAAGAAGTGCAAATTGTCAATATGAATTTCAACTATATTGATGAAAGATTTGCCAAGATATTAACTAAGATTTATTCAAGACTATTCTTTCAATATGCAGCAAACTTAACACCTAGAGGGTCTTATCCAATTCATATTATTTTAGAAGAAGCTCACCGCTATGTTAATAACGATGATGACACAAAAGTTCTTGGATATAATATCTTTGATCGTATAACTAAAGAAGGAAGAAAATATGGAATAATTTTAGGACTAATAACGCAAAGACCAAGTGAGTTATCAGCTACAGCACTAAGTCAATGTTCTAATTTTATAGTATTTCGTTTATTCCATCCTGATGACTTAAAAATTGTTTCATCTATTTCAGCCAATATCACCAAAAATGATTTGGATAAATTAAGAATGTTAAGACCAGGAATGGCCATGGCCTATGGATCAGCCTTTCCTCTTCCTATGATTGCAAAACTAGATTTTCCAGATCCTGCCCCAAACAGTAATAACGTAAAAGTTTCTAAAATATGGTTTGAAGAATAAATGTAAAAAATCAAATAAAATTTACATGTCAAAAAGATGTCCTAGCATCTTTTTTTGTTGACACAAAAAAAGAAGAAAAAAAACAAAAAAATAAAAAAACGAAAACATAGGGATTAAGCCAAAAATAAAAAAAACGGAAAAAACGCAAAAACTATTGACAAATAAAAAATGTTGAAAAAGCTAGCATTTATAAGGAAAAAGTATGGATCTAAGGAGAAAAAAGTACAAAATAAAAAACCGAAAAAAATAAAAAAACCAAAAAATGGGAATGTCAATTTTTAAAAAAAATCAAAAAAATAATTGACTAAAAAATAATTAAATTTTAAAATGAACTTATCAAATGTATAGAGAGGTAGAA
>CAJUGF010000032.1 GCA_910585915.1 uncultured Bacilli bacterium
ATTTTGACCTATATTCATATAATCACTCCTTTCACAAAACATTTTACTTTTTAATCGTTATTTAATCTACCAAATTTCTTTGGAAGTTACGCAAATATTTTTAACATTTCAACAAATTATAATTTAGTCTTTAATTTTAATAATAATATCATAAGCAGTAGAACATTCTTCTTTTGATAATTTTGTTTCCTTTATTAGATATTCTATTGCCTCATCTCTACTATCAAACTTTTTCAATATATCTCTTACTTCTTTAAATACTTCAATAGCATTTTTAACTTCATTATTCATATTCTCATCTCCCTTTCAAATTGTAATTTAAATTATAGTTCTTTAAACTTAAAACCTTTTATATTATTTTCTTCTACAACATTTTTAAATTCCTCTGTAACATAAGATATTGCCTTTGGAAATTCTGGTAATTTAAAAATAGTTACATTCTTTAATTTTTCATTTTTAAAAACATATTTAATAACTCTCATAATTCTACCAGAAGATGGAAAACGCTTTATTTCTGAATTGTCATAATCAAGGCAATCAATTAAATCTGTTACATTTATTACATAAAATATTGTACCATTATTATTTATTTTAAATATTTGAGAATGTTTTTTCAAATATGGATATAAAATTTTATATGCTTTTTCATTCATAATATATGAACTAGGAGTAATGCTAAACACATCTCCAATAGTTTTATCTATTTCATCTTTATATTTACTTGGATAAATTAAATCAAATTTTCGATTTTCTACTTTCTTACCTTCAAATTCATAAGTTCTGTATCCATCTTTTGTTAAAGTTTCATAAGTTCTATAAGTATGATCTAACCATAATTCATAAACTTTTATATTTGATTCATCATTTTTATCAATTCTTCTTTTAGTTCGTAAAGCAAATTTTGATACTGAACTAATTGTATGACCTAAATCAAATCCCACATTCTCATCTCACTTTCAAATTGTAATTTATCTAATTCATAAATGGCTCAATATATTTTTGTATAAAATCTACTCTATCAAATATAGTTGGTTTAAAATATCCTGTAATTCCACAAACAAAATTATTAGATTTATTGATATAAATTACATTACCACTATTTCCGATTGCCGAATATATTCCTTTTTTAGAATCTATTATCCACCATAATAATCCATAACTCATATTTCTAAATTGTTCATCTGTTTTATGTGTTACTTCTACCATTTCTTTTATCCATTTTTCTGATACAATTTGTTTATCATTGTAATTACAATTATTTAAACATAATAGTCCTATCTTTGCCAAATCAATTGCAGACATACATAAACCATAGCCAGCAGTCCCTACTCCTTGTGGATCTCCAAACCACTTGAGCAGACTTTAACCCAAGGATCATATTTACACTTTAAAGGAGCTTTCATTGTCATTAAGTGTTTTATTGTAATCTCATATATTGTTTTTTCTCCTCTTTTGACTTTATAGTCTGGAAAATAATCTAGTATTTTATCATCTATACTTTTAATTAACCCTTTATCCACACAAATTCCAATAAGTAACGAAACGATACTTTTAGTAGCAGACATTATATGAACAGCATTATTTTCTTTATAATTATTCCAAACATCAGAATATATTTTTTTATTATCTTTATAACAAACTATCTGACAAATATTTGTTTGTTGTTCTTCTACAATATTATGCAATTCTTCCTTATCCATAAAATTACACCTCACTTACACATTACTATTTTTATTTCTCTCTAATTATATTAAAAAAAGAGTAGGTCTTAAATTTAATCTACTCAATAAATTGTAATTTTTTATTCTTCTAAAAAATTATTTAACTTGTTATAAAAGTCATCATTATTGAAAATATAACTACAATGTCCTGCTTTTTCTAATATAAACATTTCTGACTTTTTAATATTGTTTGAAATATATTCAACCTCATCTTTTGGAACTAAATCTTTAATACCACCATTAAAAACTAATGTAGGAACAATAATAGAATTTAATTCTTCCTTTGTTATGGTTTTAGATTCATTAAGTAATTTTTCAAATTTTTCGTTGCTCTTTTTTCCAGGATAATATGGTAATCTTTCCATAAATTTTGCATAATTCGGTTTTTTAATAATATTATTTCTTGCAACTCCACTACAGAGAATTAACTTAGATATACTTGTTGGATAATGAATTGCAACATTAAGAGCAACAGTTCCTCCACCACTACATCCTAGTAAATATGGTTTATCAATATTTAATTTTTTTATAAATTCTGCAACATCTTTTGCTGATTCTTCATAGGTTAAATCGCAATTTTTTTCACTTTTACCACAACATCTTCTATCAAAAATATATACTTTATATTTATCTTTTAATTTGTTTGCAATAAATTTCATCAATCCAGTATTAACACTATTAGGATTTAGTAAGATTATCGATTTGCCATTTCCAATAACCTCATAATGAATTTTTATATTATTTACTTCTATATTCATTTTATAATCCTCCATTTCAAATTACTATTTATCGCTTTGTTTATACTAACTATTATACCATGAAAAAAGCAAATCTTCTATGATCTGCTCTCTAATTATATTTTAAATTATTCATTTACCATGTTATTATCAGATTCCTCAATTTGAACAATTTTATATCCATCATAATTTTTCTTGATATAATCTAAAAATTCTTGCACTTTATCTTTACCAATATAGAAGCCTTTACCTGTATCAAGAATATTGGTTAAAAGATACCCTTTATCTGTTAACGATATGCTTATTTTTTCATATCCTAATATTGGAATATTTACACTTATATCTATGCTTTCACTAAAGTTATCTGATATATATTTATCATTATCACTATATACATTTTCTAAATTAAGATTACTAAACAATTTTTGCCAAATCATTTCATTATCCACATTATAGAATTCGACATTTATATTTTCATTTGCACCTTTATCCCAATAATTATAATAGATTGTGCCAAAAGAAATATTTTCTTTCAAGTTTAAAGCCTCAACAAATTCACCAAGTGTCTTAGGTCTATAATTTGAATTAACATATACATAATATTCTGAATTGCCTTCAAACTTAACTGCAATAGCACTGTTTTCATTTATACCCTTTATTGAATATAAATCTCCTTTTTTACTATAAGTAGTTTTAGTATATGTGTCATATCCTGTTAAAGTTGTATTTCCAATATTTTTTATTACATCTTCTTTTGAAATTTTAGATATTCTACTTGTATATTTGCCATTATTATAATCAACTTCTCCAAATTGTTGGCTAATAGGCATTTCATCCCATTTTGGAATTTCAGCTGTTTCTGATTCATTTTTCTTGTCTGTTTTTACTTCTTTTATAATCCATTTATCTTTCTTTGAATTAACGCTATCAAGTTTTTGAGTAAATATACCATTATTGCAAATACCTACTACTGCGACAAATAGGATTAAAGCTGGTACAAAACATAGCTTCCAAATATTATTTTTTTTCATTTTTTCTCCTTTTTCAATTTTTTTAATTATTTCATTATAGTTATTCATGCTGTTAACATCTCGTTCTATTGCACTTTTTAATTTTTCTTTATTAGTCATTAGAGTTTCCTCCTTTTTCAAACTTATTTTGCAATTCATGGAGTGTCCTATAAAGCAAATTTTTTATATATGATTCATTCACTTTTAGATAGTTAGAAATCTCTTTAATAGGCATTTCTAGTTTATAATATAAATAAAATACTTTAGGTATATCTTGATTTTTCTTATTTTTTATATAATTCCAAATTCTATCCCAATAATCTTCTTTTATAATAAGATCACTTATATTTAACTTATCTTTTACAGATTCAATTATTTCTATATCTTTCTCGTTTTTTTCAAATAAAGATATTGTTTTTATTCTCTGCAATAAAGTAAAATGTTTTTTTATTTTATTATTTGCAATTCCCATAAGATAACTTTTAATGTTACTATCAGATAAATCCTTTTTATTCATTATGTTCCAAAATTCAAAATATGTTTCTTGTATAATGTCATTAGCATCATTAATGTTATGACATTTAATTATTACATATTTTTGTAAATCTAAATGTGTTTTATCATATATATCATTAAATTTATATAGGGTTGATTGACTAGCCATATTCATCACCTACAATATAATAATCCCTAATTTTATAGAAAAAGTTTCAAAAAGTTTTAAAAAAAGCAAATTTTTTGAATAATCTGCTCTATAAATTGTAATTTTTAATTATTCCTTGATGTGAAATTATTGTTTTTTTGATCTTTCTTCTTTTTTCTTTTTACTCCACCAAGTACCAGTAAGTGAACAGCCTCCACCAATAAATATAAATATTATCATAAATATCCAAAATTCCATATTCTATCTCCTCATATAAAATTTTTACACTATAATTTTTTCATTATAAATATTTCAATTATAAAAATAATAAATGTTATTAAGCCTGTTAAAATTGCCAACAAGATCTTTTGATAATTTCTTTTTCCTATTTCTTGTTGTACTTCTTCATAAGATAATGACTTATTTTCCATAAAAGCAATAATTTCTTTATATGTATGAATATCATTATTCTTTTTAAACTTCTCAATGACTATTGCTGTTACAAATGTTATTACAAAAAATAATGCCCAAATAATAACACCAATATACCCCTCTATCTTAAATAATGGATATGCACTAAACATAACAATCAACATTTCTGCTAAGAAAATATAACTCATTATATTAAACTTTTCTATTTTTTCTTTACTTACTATCTTCTTCATCTCCTCCATATCTTCTTTTATAAAATCATCTAGAGTTACATGAAAAATGTTAGATAACATAGTTAAACTTTTTATATCAGGATAGCTTTTATTTGTCTCCCAATTCGATATTGTTTGTCTTGAAACAAATACTTTTAATGCTAATTCATCTTGTGAAATATTTTGTTTTTCTCTATGCGTTTTTATTTTTTCTCCAACATTCATTTTGCACCTCCAATTACATTTTATAGAAGAATGATATTTTTGTCTGTCAAAAGTCTTTGACATCTAGTCAGTAGTAATGAATTATAGTAAATTTTCTCCTTAATTATAACAAAAAAGAACAAACCATAAACATGATTTGCTCGATAAAATATAATTTATTCACAACTTCCATTTTTTGATTTAAAATAATTTTCGACATTCGTCATTGAACTATCAATATTATTAAAATCTACAATTTTCTTTATTTCATCTGACATTTCTTTAGAACAATTATCACATTTAAAATAATTATTTGTACCAAATTCTATTTGATACTTTTTATTATCAATAGAACATATCGTAGTAGCACTACCTTCCACATTAGAATTTCCTGGAGATAATGTATATATTCCTATCCCTATAACTGCGACTATCATAAATATAATGTAGCCAATAAATACAATTCCTATAACTTTTAATATTTTGATTATCATACCTGCTAATTGCTCTGTATTACTTACTTTGTTCATTAAAAACTCCTTTGAAGCATTATCCAAAATTTCATCAATGCTAACATTAAATGTTTTTGATAATTTTTTTAATTGTTCTGGATTAGGTGTTGTTTCCCCTAATTCCCAATTAGAAATAGTTTGTCTTGTAACTTCTACTTTTTCACCTAGTTGCTCTTGTGAAAGTCCACTTTTTTTTCTTAATTGTAAGATTTTATTGCCTAAATTCATTTCATTTTCTCCTTTCACCAAAATTATATACTGTTAACATTTAACATATCTACCAAAGTTTTTTGGAAGCTTGTCAAAGAGTTTTAACATTTTATCCACTGACTATTTGTCTTTCTCCTTAATTATATCAAAAAAGAACAAATCATAAATATGATCTGCTCGTTAAAATGTAATTTGAATTACTTTCTATTTGGTTTTCTTTTTATAATTTGCTGATATTTTAAGTAGTTGTCTATTTGAACACGAAAAATTTATGAAACTTACTTCCATTCATTTTACTCACATTGAACATAATTGTTCTCAAGAGAAATTAATTGAAATAAATACTGAAATTCAACCATTTTATGAAATTATTTTTAAATATATTGATAAATTTTTTCCTAAAACTTCTTTAGAAAATAAGAGAGAATTTACTTTTTTACTTAATTCATTTATTAACGGTATATATCCTTTATTACATCCTACACATAAGCAACTTATAGCTTTAAAGGAATCGGTAAAATGGTATAATGTCCCAGATTTTAAATTCACTTTATATGATGGAATATTACTTCTAACTGCTAACTTAAATCAAATTGATAATTATTTTTTTATTGGTCTAATAGATAAATTGTAATTTTGCAGTTACTTTGTTTTATTATTCTTTTCTTCAAGTTCTTTTTCCATAATTTCATCTATATCATCTTTTATTTCTTTTCCAGTAATGTCTTCATAAGCATCCTTTATTCCATTTTTAACAGCCCATTTTACTACAAAGTATAAAGCAATTAAAATTATTATTGCTGTTCCTCCACTAATTCCTAGTTCTTCCCACATATTTTATTTCTCCTTTTCCACTTGATAATTGTGATTTATCAATTACTTTTATAATCAATATTTGCTAATTTTGCTTGTTTACACAAGTCTTTTGTTTGTATTTTATATTGTTTTCCATCTTTTATTGTATAAGTTCCACATTGTCTAAACTCAAAATTAACATTCTTTCTTATACATTGTTCTCTAATATCTAATGCCCAGTCATAATTAAATACCCTAGCATTTATGTCAGATTCTCCACCCACTACAACTAATTCAATATTATCAAGATATTTTTCAATGTTTATTTTCTCTAATAATGGCTGTGCTGTTATACATTTATGTTTTATTGGTAAATCTTTAAATATTGATAATTTATAATCTGCATTTTTTTGATTTTCAATAGTACAACATACAACTACATTATCGTATCCATCTTCCCAGTCATCTGGAATACATTTCATAAATCTATCAATTCTTTTTGTTAGAAACAAAAAAGTACAGTCCTGCCTTTCTTTAATCATTTTCCAACAGTCATTTCTCCACTCATCTGCTTCTTCAATAAGAAAATCTGTAGAAAAGCATAAGTAAACAATCCCTGATTTCATTTTATAATTACCATTTTTTAATTTTTCTATTGGCTTTTCAAAGTCTTTTGTTTTTACTATATTATTTGTATCGACATTTCTTTTTGAATCGCCTTTATGAATATAGCAATGTAAACACCCATCACTACATTTTTTACAGCCTCGCCAAGCATTCCACATTGCCATATTTATACCACCTTAAAATTTTGATTTTTCATAATTATATGGTATACTCGTTCCTACAACTACATCTTCTATTTTTTCAATAATTAACCAATCATCCATATTTCCTTGATGGTCAAAGTCTAATGCTGTAATTTCTTCTACATTTTTAAATTCAACTAAACATAAGCACTTTTTATGCCATCTTTCTTTTTGCTTATCAGTTAGTTGTAGTTTATTGTTATTATCTTCAATAGTTTTTGTTATTTCTTCATCACTTAATTTTACATAGTTTTGAACATCTGTTACAACTGCCTTTGCTGTTATCTTTTTTGTTCCTTTTTCCATAAAATAAAGTATTTCATCTTTGAATACTCTGCTATGTGGTATTTTTCTTCCTGCTGCACCTCTTATAATCATTGTTTTACTACCATCCAAAATCTTATTTAATTCTTTTGACTTATCATCACAATATACTAAATGTACCATATTTTAATTCTCCTTTTTATTTTTAACCTCAGCGACAACTTACTATTTGTCTTTCTATCTAATTATAGCAAAAAAAGGAGTAGATCTTAAATATAATCTACTCAATAAATTGTAATTTATGATTTAGCGTTTGTTTCTTTTGTCAATAATATATCCCATAAATGCTCCTACCAAAACAGTAGTAAACAAAGTCCATATTCCACCAAATATTGTACTCGTAAAAGTATATACTAATGATGGTAGTGATACTAATAAAGATACTGTTACACCCTTTATAATAGAGTTTGTTTTAAAATCTACTGAACTAATTAGTACACCAACTACTATCCAAGTAATAAATGTTGATATAAAAACTGTTATTTCCAAATCTTTTGCAAAAAGTAGAAATAAACAATGAAATATTCCTACTATAATTCCAGCTATAATCCCATTAATATATTTTTTCATACTTAAAAACTCTCCTAAATTGACTGGTAATTTGTATTTTACTTTATTTTCTTAATTGGATGTCTTATAACCGTTTTTAATTTGCTTACATCACATCTTCTCGGATCACTTAAATATATTTCGTGGTGATATCTAGTATCTGTTATATCTAATTCATATCCATTATCTTTCATGTACTTATGCATTAAACCCACTGTTTGAGGTTCATCATCATATGAACCTATATGCATACATTGTACACAAGTACTTTCATCATAAGTTAAAAACTCTACTTTTGAGAAATCCTGATTTTTTTTCTTTGTTGCCTCAAGTATTGCCCAATCAAAATCCTTTTTCGTTACAAAGTCTGGTAATCTTATAATTGATATGAAATTTAAATCATCTTTTTTATTATAATCCATACCTTTTATTCCATCTTGCCACCAAAACCCTTCTAACGGTGGAACTACATATTCAAAATAACCATCGATTTTATATGGTCCTTTATAACTCATTTTTATTGTAAAAGCAATTGCATATAAAAGTCCAATTGAATTTTTATAGTCTCCATTTTCATCATTTGGATTGCCTTGCCCTCTAACTGCAATATAATTCATTTTAGGAATTTCAACAATACTAGGTTTGTTTTTTGGCATATAAAATTCCTTATATTCTTTTTTATAATCAAAAGCCATATTTACATCTCCTCTACAAACTACTATACTACTTTACTTTTTATTTTTCATCCTCATAATAATTAAACATACAATCATAAACGAAAGTACTTGTGCTTTTAAAATTCTAACGATTTATAGCAATAGTATTATTAAATAAATGATCTCCTATACCAATGAATAGACTTCCAGTCATTTATACATCTTTAATTTAAAAAAATTATTTTAAAGAATTTCCATGATAAAAATAATTATAGCATATAATTCCCAACATAGCATCTTTAATCCATCCATTTAATTTTTTATAGAATTAGATTATTTTAATATTCTTTTCTCTTATATATTACCTCTGCTATCTTATAAGAAATAAACAGCATTACAACTATAATCATGGGAATAATAATCATTATATACTTTTCCAAAAAAGCTAATCCTTGTATTATAGATTTAAAATCAATATATTTTGCTAAAAATCCACCAATTAAAGCAAAGCCAAATACACCAATAAATATTGAAATTCTTGCTTTTTCTACACCATACTTATAAATAGCAGGATACATAATACTCTGTAATAAAGTGGTAGCAAAAATTGCTCCAAATATTGATTCTACTATACTTTCTAAATTTACTGCATTAGTACGATAATAACCAATTATTATTGTTAAAATTGTTGTTATTAACACGGTTACAAAAATAAGTAATAATGTTGCTATGTACTTTGCTCTTACACTATTTTTTCTTCCATCTGGTAAAGAACAAACATAAGCGTCCCATTTATTATAACTATCATAACTAAATGTTGAAAGCATTGTTACAACACACATAAACGGAAGTAAAAAAGTCAAACTCATTAATTCTTGAAAAGCCATAACAATATATACAAATAATAAAATTAACCAAGTTTTAAAATTTCCTTTTAACATTAAGAAATCCTTTTTAATTAAACCTAACATTATTTTTCTCCTTTCACCATTAAGACCATTAAATCTTCTAATGATATTTTGTCTATGGTACTTATATTATATTTTTTCTTAAATTCATTTTTATTTTCAACTAATAACTCACATTCATATTTTGTTTTCTTATATTTGATATAATCTTGCTTATCTATTTTTTTAAATTCAGATTCAGTACATTTTACAATTCCATATTGTTCTATTAGTTCATCTTTCGTTTTTGATAGTATAATTTCTCCATCATTGATAAAAGTTATATAATCAGCAATATGTTCTAAATCACTTGTAATATGACTTGATAATAACACTCCACATTCTTCATTTTGAATAAAATCTCTGAAAATATCTATTACTTCATTTCTTGCAATCGGATCTAATCCACTTGTTGGCTCATCAAGAATTAAAAGTTTTGGGTGATGGGAAAGTGAGGTTACTATCTCTAACTTTTTTCGCATTCCTTTTGAATAAGTTTTTATTTGCTTATCTTTTGGTAAATTAAAATCCGTCAAGTATTTAAAATATAAATCAGTATCCCAGTTTTTATAAACATCTTTCATAATAGTATTTATATCTTCTGGCAAAAGTATTTCTGGAAAAAACATATCATCCAAAACCACACCTATATCTTCTTTTATCTCTCTTTCAGCCATTTTATTATCAAGCCCAAATACTTTTATTTCTCCATTATAATTCCCAATAATATTTAAAATAGATTTAATAGTTGTCGTTTTTCCTGCACCATTTTCTCCAATAAATCCCATAATCATACCTTTTGGCAATTCAAAACTAATGTTTTTCAATTCAAATCCAGTATATTTTTTAGATAAATTTTTTACTTCTAAAATATTTTCCATTTATTTTTCCTCCTCATATAAAATATCTAATATTTCTATTATCGTCTCTTTTTCAATATCATTTGTTTTTGCAAGTGTTACTACTGTATCTAGCAAGTTCTCGATTTTATTTAATTGTTCTTCTCTAGCAACATCAAGATTTACTTTTGCTACATAAAACCCTTTAGAAGGAATCGTTACGACATACCCATCACGAACTAATTCCTCATAAGCATTTTTGGTTGTTATGACACTACATCTTAAATCTTTTGCAAGTGTTCTTATGGAGGGTAATAATTCTCCAGATTTAAGTTCATTAGACACTATTTTGGCTTTTATTTGCTCTTTAATTTGCTCATATATAGGAACACCACTTGAATTACTAATTATTATTTCCATAACTCGCCTCACTTGTGTATATACATTATATACAGATTATATACAGATGTCAATATTAAAAAGAGAAATTATAAAAATAATCTCTCTTTGATTTTTATTTTAATTAAAATTTTTGATATTCTTTTATGTTATCTTAAATAAACGATAATATACTTTTACCACCACTAAACTATAATTTAATCATTAATTTTCATAATAATGTCATATGCAGCAGAACACTCTTCTTTTAATAGCTTTGTTTCATTAACAAGATACTCTATTGCTTCATCTTTCGTAGAAAAATTTTTTAATACATTTTTTACTTCTTTAAATTTTTCAATCACTTTTTTTACTTCGTCATTCATAACTTTTCCTTCCAAATCGTAATTTACTATAATAAATTTATTGCACAAGCCACACCAATACCTACTAAAATTATTATCCATCCTATTGTTTTCTTGTGTTCATTACACCATCTTGCCATATCTATCACTTCCCTTCTCATGTATATTTTCTCCTTTATAACCTCTTAAATTTGATGTCTCTCTTAAAATATTTCCTATTTTAAATGGCTCTAATAATCCTTTTCTAGTTACACAAAATCCTCCTTTGAATTGTCCACGAATAGACATTCAGCTTCTAGATTATCCTTGCAGTTTTTCACCTAAACGAATAACTCTTTCTCTAAAAGTTTAAATTCTTATCACACAAATGATAATTCAACATTACAATATAATGCTTGTCTTTTCAATTGTAAAGACCATTATTTATCACCCTTTCTTTGATTAAACATCAAAAAAGAGTCATAAAATATGATTCTCCTTTTAGTTAAAATTACTTTAATTGTATTTTTTCTTTACCACCCATATAAGGCTGTAAAACTTTTGGAACATTTATAGAACCATCTTCATTTACATTGTTCTCAATGACAGCAATAAGTCCACGTGGAGAAGCAATAACAGTATTATTAAGCGTTGAAAGTAAATAATTACCATTCTCCCCTTTAGCTCTTATGCCTAATCTTCTTGCTTGAGCATCACCTAAAGTGGAACAAGAACCAACTTCAAAATACTTTTGTTGTCTTGGACTCCATGCTTCTACATCACATGATTTTACTTTTAAATCTGCAAGATCTCCAGAACAACATTCTAAAGTTCTTACTGGAACATCTAAACTTCTAAAAAACTCCACAGTATAACTCCACATTTTGTGATACCAATCCATAGCTTCCTCTGGTTTACAAAGCACAACCATTTCTTGTTTTTCAAATTGATGTACTCGATAAAGACCTCGCTCTTCTAACCCATGAGCTCCGACTTCTTTTCGAAAACATGGAGAATAAGATGTTAATGTAATTGGCAATTCTTCCTCTTTTACAATTTGACCTTTATATTTTCCGATCATAGAATGCTCTGATGTTCCAATCAAATATAAATCTTCATTTTCTATTTTATACATCATAGCATCCATTTCTGCAAAAGACATAACACCAGTTACAACATCGCTTCGAATCATAAAAGGAGGAACACAATAAGTAAACCCTTTATCAATCATAAAATCTCTTGCATAAGATAACATTGCTGAATGTAGTCTAGCTACATCACCCATTAAATAATAAAAACCATTTCCACTTGTTCTTCCAGCAGATTCCTTATCTAAGCCATTCAAAGCCTCACATATATCTGCATGATATGGTATTTCATAATCAGGAACAACAAGGTCTCCAAATTTTTCAATTTCAACATTTTCACTATCATCTTTCCCAATGGGCACACTATCATCTATGATTTGAGGTATAATCATCATCTTAGATTTTAATGTTTCTGATAATTCATTTTCTTCTTTTTCAATATGAACTAATTGATCATTAATTTCCACAACTCTTTGTTTCTTTTGATAAGCTTCATCCGCTTTTTTATCACGCATTAATGCTCCAATTTCATCGCTTGTAGCATTTCTTTCTCGTCTTAAATTATCCCCTGTCAATTTTAATTCTCTAATTCTTTGATCTAACAAAATCACCTCATCTACTAAAGGCAACTTTTCATCTTGAAATTTTTTCTTAATATTTTCTTTTACTATTTCTGGATTTTCTTTTACAAATTTAATATCTAACATTTATAATCCCTCTTTCTAAATTAAAAACCGCAAAAAACCCTGCCAAGGAGCAAAGTTATTGCGGTGCCATCCTTTATTTCACTTAATTAATGATAACGGTTACTCACCGTGGATAATTACTCCCTCTAAAAAGTAGAAACAAAACAACATTTTCATTCATTTTCACCAACCATGAACTCTCTAAATAAATCATTATTCTGTCATGTCTTTTTTTCGATTTCATATTTAGTATATCATATTTTTTAAAATTAACGATATTTTTTTAATCTTCCCCAAAATGTGAGAAGCTTTTAACTCTTATAGGCATTTCTACTCCAGACATACTAGCTACAGAAGAAGTAAGTGGTGTTTCAATAGTCCATACCCCATCCGATATCGTATGAACAGAACAATCTGGCTCTGTAGTTATAAAATTCTTTATTTCTCCAGCTTCTGTTATAATTTGATCAATAACTCTATTTTCCTTTTTCACTGTAAGAGCAATACTCGGAAATACCACATTTCTTTTCGTCCCATACAAAATTAAATCACGATATAATCCTTCAATAGCTACTGGAAATTTTAAATTTAGTAAAACAGTATTAATTCTATTTGGCATCACATATTCCATCTCATCATTATTAGTTAAATAATTTGGATATTTAATTTCCAATTCCAATTCATAATCTTGACTTTTTAAAGTTACACCAAATTTAAATGCATCCCATCTATGGTAAATACGATTATTATTATTCTTTCCTTCCTTCTCATATTCATAAAGACGAATTGAAGATTTATGATGTTTAAGAATATTACCATATGCATCAGTTACATCAAAACTTTTTAAATAAGAAAATTTTTGAATTTCATTTTCCTTTTCAACTTTAATTGTTTTAGGTACCTCCAAAGATTCCTTTAGAAAAGAAACTTTTGTAATATTAGTTTCATTTCCTAAAAACAGTACTAACTCTTGATTTAAAAAATGTAAACCCTGTAATGTCTTATCTTCAAAATCAACACCAATAAAATTCATAATTTCTATCAATTCAGGTATTGGATTCTCTGCTGAAATTCCTATCCATTCCTTTAAATAATCTCTTAACATTTTATTATCTCTTAATATTTCTAATTTTTTTTCCATAATATTTTCCTTTTCTATTTTTCCTTAAAAATCCTTTTATAGATTTCCCTATAATTACTTACCTCAATAATTTCAATATTTTCTTTCAAAAACTTTGGAACCTCTTCCAAATCCATATGATTATCTTTTGGAATAAAAACTGTTTTAATTCTAGCATTATAAGCTCCAATAAGTTTTTCTTTTAAACCTCCTATTGGTATTATATCACCTCTAAGAGTAATTTCACCAGTCATTGCGACATTTGATGGCACTTTCTCATCTTTAATAAGACTAATCAGTGACGTTACAATCGTAACACCAGCACTTGGACCGTCCTTAGGAATAGCACCCTCTGGTGCATGAAGATGAATATCACGATTTTGAAAATAATAATCATTAATTTTTAAATCATGACAATGAGCTTTTAAATAACTTAAAGCAACATCGATACTTTCTTTCATAACATCCCCAAGACTTCCCGTATAATGAAGTTTTCCAGTTCCTTCATACATACAACTTTCAATGGGAAGAACTGCTCCACCAACTGGTGTATAAGCAAGACCATAAACAAATCCCGAAGCTACATTTTTGGTTACTCGATCACAAGTATATTTATATTCACCTAAGTATTTTGTAATATCTTTTTTGGTAATATTTTTCTTCACAGGACATTTCATTTTTAAACTATCTGTTAACGATTTTCTAGTAATACTAGATAAAACCCGCTCTAACTCACGAACACCAGCTTCTTTTGTATAATGATTAATAATACTTTCCATAATCGTATCACTCATTTTAATATCATTATCTTCTAACCCATGTTCTTTTAAAACCTTAGGAAGCAGATATTGCTTAGCAATATCCAATTTTTCGAATAAAGTATAACTTGAAACTTCAATCATTTCTAATCGATCGCGAAGTTCAACTGGAATACGATATTTATCATTCGCAGTTAAAATAAAGAAAATATGTGATAAATCAAACGGTTCTTCAATGTAATTATCGGTAAAAAAACGATTTTGTTCTGGATCTAAAATATCTAACAAAACACTCGCAGGATCTCCCTTATAATCCTTCATCATCTTATCAACTTCATCAATTAAAAATAAAGGATTTTTTGTACCACATTTTTTTAATCCCTGAATAATTTTACCAGGAGAAGCCCCCATATAAGTTCTCCGATGTCCATTTAATTCATTAGAATCACTGAGTCCTCCAACACTTATTTTATAAAACTCTTTACCAAGACTTCTAGCAATTGATACAGCAATACTTGTTTTACCAACCCCTGGTGGTCCAACCAAACAAAGAATAGGAGAACGCATTTTTGGATTATGCTTTTTCACAGCCACATATTCAATAATTCGTGTTTTGACATCTTCAAGACCATAATGCGTTTTATCTAACTTCTCCTTCATTTGAAATAAGTCTTGTTGTTCCTCCACTTCTTGATTCCAAGGAAGATTTAAAACCCAATCAATGTAATTTCGAAGAATGGAAGAATCTGGACTCATCTCTGGTGTCAAATCATATTTTTTGATCTCATGTGCAATTTTTTCTTTGGTCTTTAAAGAGATTTGCAGTGTTTCCAAACGTTCAAAATAAACTTCTACTTCTTTCTTTTTTAAATCTTCTTCCCCAAGCTCTCGCTCGATCTCCTTAATTCTTTCTCGTAAAATAAATTCTTTTTGATTATTTTCCAATTCTACTCTTAATGCATTTTCTATTTTTTGATCTAATTTAATCACCTGTAATTCAAACTCAAGATCTTGAATCAATTTTTCTGCCCGAACATCAGGATGAATTTCTTCCACATATTCCATCTTTTTTTCTAAAGTAAGTGGCAAAAAACTAGAAACCATATCAGTTAAGGTATCTAAAGATTCAATATTCTTAGTAATATTTAAAATACTATTAGATATATTTGGACTAGATTTAATATACTTTTTTAAATTAGAAATAATCTTTCTTCTCAATGCTTCATTACGTGCACCCTCAATTTTGGGAATATCCAGCCATTCATAATAACATCTTAAAATATTATCTTCTTTCGTATTATAATACTTTGTAATTTGCACTCGCTTTAATCCCTGAATTTTAATTCTTAAATTGCCATTAGGAAGTTCAATATTACTTTTAATTTTCCCAATAACCCCAATATTAGATAAATCATCAACATCTGGAATTTCTTCCAAGTCATTTTTGGGACATACAATTAATAATTCTGACTCAAAATCACTATTCGAATGCTCAATAATATCTTTCGTTAAATCATTATTTAATTCTAATTTTACTTCTTGATCTGGTAATATAAGAAGGTGCTTCAATAATAAAACTGGTAATGTTTTTTTCATTGAAGTCCCTCCTTTAAGTTATGGAATTTATTATAGCATTCTTCCATTTAAAGTAAATCTTTTTTACATTTTTTTTACATTATTTTTTTACCAATTATTACATATTAAAATAGAAAAAAATAAGAACGAAATAAAAAAAGATATTTAAGAAACAATTTCAAAATTAGTATCTGTCCAGGTTGGCACAGAACTCGTACCTAAAATCCACTCTTTCATAGCACCATTCTTTATTTTAAGAATTGTTAAAGTTGGCATCTTCATAAACATCGCAGCCTTATCTGTTACTTTAGTGACATCAAAAGAACTTAAATCTAGACTGGCTAATCTATAACAATTACAAAACATTTGACGCATATTTGTTACATTACTTGTATCAAAAGAACTTACATCTAAATTAGTTAACCTGCCACAATCCATAAACATAGAACCCATATTAGTTACCTTACTCGTTTCAAAATGACTTACATCTAAACTGGTTAAACCACTACAACTAACAAACATACCACTCATACTAGTTACCTTACTTGTATCAAAAGAACTTAAATCTAAACTGGTTAAACCTCTACATTCTGAAAACATAGAACTCATATTAGTTACCTTACTTGTATCAAAAATGCTTAAATCTAAACTTATTAATTTTTCACATCTATAAAACATAGAACTCATATTAGTAACATTACTCGTATCCAAATATTCTAACCCTTCAATACTCTCTAAATTAGAGAATCCAAAAAACAAATAAGAAGAATTCGAATTAGCTTTAATACCTCCATCGGATTGTAAATACAAAGTATAAGTTGTATC
>CAJUGF010000033.1:0-4785 GCA_910585915.1 uncultured Bacilli bacterium
GCCAAATGCTTTCGCACTGTTAATCTCTTTGACAACCGTGCTTCTCTCTCCGTTCAGAAGATCGTACAGGCGATATTACATGGTGAATAAATTAAAGGAGTCAATTCAAGTTTTTGCTCAAAATGCAATTTTATTATCAGGAACTTATCGTATTTATATTGATCCTTTTCAAATTCCAGATAAATTTATGGATGCTGATTTTATTTTTATTACACATCCACATTGGGATCATTTTTCACTTTTGGATGTTTTAAAAGTAAGAAATGCTGAAACACGATTTTTGGTGCCAAAAGAAATTTTTGAAGAATTATTGGATATTGGAATTTCTGAAGAACAGATATGTATTGTGAAACCTAATCAAAACTATCAATTTGATCGTTTGGGTGTGAAAACATTTCCTGCTTATAATTTAAAAAAGAATCATCATTTGAAAGAAAAAGAATGGGTTGGATATTACATTGCAATGGATGATGTTACTTATTATGTTGCAGGAGATACAGATGCAATACCAGAAGTTAAGCTAGTTAAAGCTGATGTTGTTTTTTTGCCTGTTGGTGGAACTTATACAATGAATTATATCGAAGCTGCTACTTTGGCAAATCATATTAAACCACATTTAGCAATTCCAACTCATTATTTATCAGTGGTTGGTAGTCTTGATGATGCAAAAAGGTTTTGCAAAAGGGTTAATATGGGAATTGATACCAATATTTTTTATGATAAAAAAGGGGATTAGAAAACGAGGTTAATATGGAAAAAATACATACACTACAAGACTTATTAGATAAAATGAATTCTGAGATATCAAATAATGAAGTGGAACTGATAAAAAAGGCTTATGATTATGCATCTTTAAAACATGAAGGATGGGTTCGTTTGACGGGGGAAGATTTTATTACCCATCCTTTGGAAGTCGCTTACATTTTAACAGACTTACATGTGGATACTATTACTATTTGTGCAGCATTATTACATGAGGTTTTAAATAATACTGAAACAAGTAGAGAAGAACTTGCAGATATTTTTGGAGATGAAATTGCTAACATTGTAGACTCTACTAGTAAGATTAATAGACTTGAACTTCCTGACCATTATGAATCTAGTGCTATCTATTTAAGAAAAGTTTTGGTGGGAATTGCAGAAGATGTACGAGTTTTGTTTATTAAATTAGCTGATCGATTACATAATCTTCGAACTGCTTCGGTGTTGCCTGTAGAGAAGCAAAAACAAAAAGCAAATGAAACAATGAATGTGCTTGTACCTATTGCTCATCGTTTAGGAATTAATGCGATTAAAAGTGAATTGGAAAATTTATCTTTGTATTATTTGAAACCAGATGTGTATGAAGATATTTTGGAAAGATTGAATGCTAGTCAAGAAGAGTTAAAAGATGTATTAGAGGAAATGCAATTAGAAATTAGTAATATTTTGATTGAACATGATATTCATTTTTATATTAAAAGTCGTGTTAAAAGTGTTTATAGTATTTATAATAAATTAAATAATGGGAAAAAGTGGAATAGTATTTATGATATTTTAGCTCTTCGTATTATTGTAGATGAAGTCAGTGATTGTTATACAGCGATTGGTCTTATTCATGCAAAGTATCGTCCGATTCCTGGAAGGTTTAAAGATTATATTGCCATGCCAAAAGAAAATATGTATCAAAGTTTACATACTGGAGTCTTTGGATTAGATGGGCATCGTTTTGAGATACAGATTCGTACTTGGGAAATGGATGAATTAGCAGAAAAAGGTATTGCTTCTCATTGGTCTTATAAAGAAAAGGGAGCAAAAAAAGTTCAAAACATGATGGAACAAAAATTGGAAGTGTTTCGTAGTTTACTTGAAAGTAAGGAAGATGAAAGCGATGTTGAATTTGAAAATTTAGTTAAAAATGATTTTTTGAGTGATTTTATTTATGTGTTTACGCCCAAAGGGGATGTGGTGGAACTGCCAAAAGGGGCGTCTCCTTTAGATTTTGCTTATCGAATTCATACAGATGTTGGAGATAAAACAGTTGGAGCTATTGTCAATGATAATATTGTTCCTCTTAATTATGAGCTTCAAGATAATGATATTGTAAAAATTAAAACGAATGTAACGAGTACACCTTCTAAAGAATGGCTTAGTTTTGTTAAAACGAGTCATGCCAGAAATAAGATTAAAGCATATTTTAGTAAACAAGATCGTGAAGTTTATATTAATCGTGGGAAAGAAATATTAGAGAGTACTCTTCGAAAGAAAAAACTAGCGTTTGATACTGTTCTTTCTAGTGCGAATGTAAAGAAAATATGTGATGATTTAAAACTTAAAGATATTTCAGAAATTTATTTTGCGATTGGGACATTACGTTATACTGCTCTTTATATTATTAATTTAACAATGGAAGATAAGAAAAACGTTCAAGATTTATTAATAGAAAGAGTAACGAATTCTGCTATTCCTCAGAGAAAAAATTTTAAAAGTGAAATTATTGTATCTGGGTCTGGAGATATATTAGTAAACTTAGCGAAATGTTGTAAACCTGTGCGAGATGATCAGATTACAGGATATATTACCAAAGGTGAAGGAGTTAGTGTTCATTTGAGTCATTGTCCTAATATTTTAAATAAGACTGATCGTCTGATTGAAGTTTCGTGGAATCCAGAAAAAGAAGGGATTTATTATACAGATATTTTAGTGGCAGTTGTTCCTGGGAAAAATTACTTATTGGATTTGATTTCTAAAGCAACAGCAAAGAATCTTTATGTAGAATCTGTGAAACAGAAAGAATTTGATACTGAGATTGTTTATGAGATAACAGTAAAAGTCAAAAACAAGGATGAATTAGAAGGATTTATGGGTGCTTTGCAAACGCTTACTTTTGTAAAGAATGTAAGGAGAAAATAAAGTGGAAAATGAATTAAGAATTTTAGATATTGATATTGATGAATGGACAAAGATGTTAGAAAATTTAGGAGCTATTAAAGTTGGAGATTGGGTGCAAAAAAGGAAAATTTATGATTTTAAGCCAGCAATTCATAATAAGTGGCTTCGCTTACGAACAAATGGTTATGAAACTACTTTAACGATAAAGGAAATTTGTGATAATCAAAAGATTGATGGTACTAGAGAATTGGAAATTGAAGTATCAGATTTTGATAAAACATCATGTATTTTAGAGGAACTGGGTTATCATGCTCGAAATTATCAAGAGAATAAAAGAATTCGTTATCTTTACAATGATGTGGAGATTGATATTGATACGTGGCCCCTACTTCCAACTTATGTGGAGATTGAAGGCAAAAGTGTATCTGATGTTTTAAATTTTTTGAATTTGATTTCTTATGATGAAAGTAAGAAGACCACAATGGATGTTGAGAGTATATATCGACGCTATGGCATTGATATAAATAATTATCCTGTTTTAACATTTGAGGATTAAACATGAAAGTATTGGTTCAAAAATGTTCATATGGGGCAGTAAATATTGGTACAGATTATCATGAAGAAATAAGAAAGGGATATGTTTTATTTGTTGGTTTTACTCATGGAGATGATCTTGAAAAAATTAAGTTTCTAGCTCATAAAGTAGCTCATTTAAGAATTTTTGAAGATGAAGAAGGAGTTATGAATCGTAGCATTCTTGATGAAAATGGTTGTGTGTTATCTATAAGTCAATTTACTTTATATGCAGATGCTACTAAAGGTAATCGTCCTTCTTATATAAAAGCGATGAATTCTGAAGATGCTATTCAGTTATATGATTTATGGAATCAAGAGTTATCAAAATATGTGAGGGTCAAAGCAGGGGTTTTTGGTGCAGATATGATAATTGAAATTCATAATATTGGTCCAACAACTATTCTTCTTGAAAAGTAATGCTTTTTTATATTATTCTTTTTGCAAAAAATGTCGAATTTGGTATTGACATTGATCAAAAAAAATGTATAATAGTCACACGAAATGGCGTTTCTTTATGAACGTTGAAAGGGTTGGTAAGGGTGCAAAAGAAACAGGAATTTATTTCTCAATTAAAGAGAGCTAGAAAATATTTAATGATGCTGATGATGAGCGGAACTTTAGGTTTAACTGGTTGTGCAAATCAATCTAGTGAAGAGGTAGAAAAAGCGAAACAACATAAATCTTTTATAGAATATGAAACAGAGGAGATGGAAACGACACAAGTTACTCGTTCTGCGTTAGAAGAAAAATTATTGACTTCTGATTTATTTGTAAAAGCTGTAAACGAGAATGTGGTAGATGAAGTTCATCCTTTTGAATTAATTGATTTGTCTAATGCTACATCAAATTCTTTGGTGGATGCTTTAAAAGAGGCAGGGTATGATTTTTCTTTTGCTTTTCGTGCGCAGTTAGCTGAATATTTTGGAATTCCTAATTATAGCGGGTCAGCTGATGAAAATATACAATTATTTGATATTTTAAGTAAGAAAAAAGATAAAAATGATACAAAAGAAAATATTAAGGATAATAGTAATCATTCATCTTCTATTGATAATGGTCAAGATGGGTTAGAAGAAAATCAAATTGTTAATCCTACAATTCCAGAAGAAGATAAAACTCCACATCATTCTGATGATTCAAATGGTAAAGGTGACAAGACACCAAGTAAGCCAGGAAATAGTGAAAAACCAGATGATGGAAAGAATCCAGATGACGGAAAAAATCCAGACGATGGAAAGAATCCAGATGACGGAAAAAATCCAGACGATGGAAAGAATCCAGACGATGGAAAGAATCCAGATGACGGAAAAAATCCAGACGATGGAAAGAATCCAGATG
>CAJUGF010000033.1:4885-16947 GCA_910585915.1 uncultured Bacilli bacterium
AGAATCCAGATGACGGAAAAAATCCAGACGATGGAAAGAATCCAGATGACGGAAAGGATCCAGATGACGGAAAGGATCCAGATGATGAAAAACCAAGTCATGAGCATAATTATGTATTTATCTCTTATGATGAACATTATGAGTATTATAAGTGTTCATGCGGTGATTCTAAGAAAAATTTACATAATCTTTCAGATGGTGTAGAAAAAGATGGATATACTGAATATGCTTGTTTGAATGAAGGTTGTGGTTATGTCAAAAGAGTTCCATTAGAAATACCAGATCATGAATGTCAATTTGGCGAGTGGTATTCTTACAATGCTGAAGTGGAACGAAGATATTGTGAATGTGGAGAGTATGAAGAACGTTCTCATACATTGAATACTGTAACCTCACATGAGTCTTATCAAGATGGAAGTCATAAAGTGATTCAAGATACTAAGTGTCAAACTTGTGACTATACAGCAGAAAATACTTTCGATGAGGCATGTGTTTGTGATATTCTTATAGATGATAAGGATGAAAAGAACGAACTATGGGCATGTGCTTGTGGTTATCAAATACCAGTTCTTCATATTTTTGATAATGGTACTTTAAGTGATGGCGTTACAACCTACAATTGTATTAATTCTGGTTGTAGTTATTCTTATCAAAATGAACATATTCATACAACTGATACTCGCTTTGATAAAGTAAGTGAAGAAAATTATTGTGGTGATTCTGTTCTTTATTGTACCGATTGTAATATGGTGCTGGAGAGTGTACCAGTTTATGATCATGATTTCTTAGAAACTGATAATGCAGCTAGTATTGATTATGATTGTATTAACTGTGATTATAGTTATGAACAAATAAAAAATCCATTCTTACAATCTTCTGTTGTTGAAGAAGAAGGAATGAGTCGAACACTTACATTAGATGAAGAAGAGTAAATGAAAAGTGGTGAAAGAAATGAAAACGGGAAAAAAATGGTACCAGTCAGCTAGTAATTGGTTTGTCATTGTGGCTTGTGTGATATTGGTTCCTATACTAATAATTAATCTTAGTATTATGTTTCAGGCCAAAACTAATGAGGATGTTGTTCCAAGTATTTTTGGATATAAGCCTTTTATGGTTTTGTCTGGATCAATGGAAACAGAAATTAGAAAAGGGGATTTGATTATTACCAAAATAGTTGATCCATCCGCTTTGCAAAAAGATGATGTAATAGCATTCCGTGATGTGGAAGGGACTGTTACAACGCATCGTATTATTGATATTGTTGTGAAAGATGGAAAAACATATTTTGTGACGAAGGGTGACAACAATAGTTCTCAAGATCTTAATTTAGTAGAATTTGAAGATGTAGAAGGAATTTATGTGGGACGTATTCCAGGAATTGGTTCTATTATGAAAAGTTTATCAGAACCAGTTACAATTGTTATTGTATTACTTGTCATTACTCTAGCGTTTGTGATTGGATTTACTATTTCCAATAAAAAACAACGAGAATTAGAAAGACAAGAATTCTTAGAATATAAGCGTCAGAAAGAACTAGAGGCACAACTAGAAAAAGAAAAACAAGAGAAAAAGAAAACTACTAGTTCCAAGAGTAAGTCTAAAAAGGCTTAGATTAGATTTGGTAAACTGCCTTTATGGCGTTTACATAGATTAGAAAGTTTTATACTTTCTATGCATAGTACTATGCATACAAAATGTATTATAAGGAGGTGAAAATATGAAGAAGTTATCTGTAGTAGGTGTATTAGCAATGTTAGTTACTGTTTCTCTTTACTCTGTAAGTGGAACTTATGCTAAATATACATCAAAAATTGACTTTACTGATGAAGCAAGAGTTGCTAAATGGCAATTGTTATTAGATGGAAATAAAGTTACTACAACTCAAAATATTAATCTATTTAAAGATTCTTATAGTGTTGATGGAAAAGGCGTTTACGTTCAATCTATTGACAATGCTAAAGTTGTAGCTCCAGGAACTACTGGTTTTTACGATCTTAAGTTATCTGGTGATATGGAAGTTAGATATCAATTAGAAGTTTTAGTTGATGCTGCTGCTAATGATTTCGTAGTTTACTATGATTTAGATAATGATGGTAAAGTTACCAACATGTCAAAAACTAAGAATGGTCAAGCTTATGAATATCATCCAATCAGATATACTATTGAAAAGCTTAATAGTGATGGAACTACTACTCCAACTACTATTCCAGTAAATGGATTAACATTTGCTCAACTTAAGGCTGCTCTTGCTAAATATAATTCTAGCAATAGTTATGCTCCAGGAGCATTCACCAAAAATTATAGAATTTCTTGGGCTTGGGATGCTGTAAATGCAAATGATGGTAGTGCTACTGCTACTGCAAGTAGTAATACTTTAAGTGCTGATAATGCAAACGCATTAGATACATTTGCTGGTGAAAATCTATCTGCTGATGCTGATAAGATTAATTTCGCTGTAACTGTAGTAGCTACTCAAGTTGCTGAAGATTATGCAAAATAATTGAAGTACAATAGTATTTTAGGGAGCTTTTTAGCTTCCAAATAAACCTATGAATTCTCATGGGTTTATTTGGAAATTAAATATTTTAAAGGAGGTAAAAGTATGAAGGATTATTCGAATAGTGAAGTGGAAGAGGAAAAACAAAAGAAGAAAAAAATTATTCTCATTATTTTAATTATCTTATTACTTTTACTAATTACAAGCTGTACATCAAAATTTTTTGGTACAATTGGAAATTTGTTTCATAATATTGGGTATTTTGATATTAATGATAAGACAAATGATCCTGAAAGTATTGTAAATCGTGAGTTAAGATTTTATAGTGATTCTTATGATATGTATATGAATGATTCTAAAGTGAAACTTGGTTTTACTTATGAACTTATTAATCCTGATCAATTGGTTTGTACTACTAGTGATGCTGAAATTGCCACTTGTTATGTAGATGGTAATTATGTTGTAGTTACACCCAAAAAGGTTGGCAAAGTTGAGGTTATTTTACAAACTACTGTCAACGGAAAAGTTTATAAAGCGATTGCTAAAGTAAATGTTTTAGATGCTTCTCAAGGTATATATTTATTTAAGGAATCTGATACAATTAATATTAATTATACTGATGAATATATTTTTAGTTATCGTGTTGATGGAATTCGCGGAAAAATTACTGTTACTTCCAGTGATGAATCAATAGCTAAAGCAATTATTGAAAATGGAGTCATTAAAATTATTCCAGTAAGGCCTGGAACTGTGACTATTACAATTACTATTGAGGATGAAAATGGAAAAGTTACCATTAAAGAATTTGAAGTTACTATTACAGGGGATCCAAATAAAAATACATCCAATCCAACTAAACCAAGTAATCCTAATGGTAATGGAGGTAGTACATCGGGTGATCGTGATAAAGATCGCAATAGTCTTTTGAAAAGTTTAGGTATATCAAGTGGAACATTAAACTTTAATCCTGGTGTATATTCTTATAATGTTGGAGTTGGATCTAATGTTTCTAATGTAACTCTTACTCCTGTACTAAGTAGTTCAAAAGCAAATATGACATTTACTTTTAATGGTAAAGAAGTGAGTTCTCTTAATGATTTGAAATTAAAAACTGGAGATAATACTGTTATTATTACTGTTCGTGCCGAAGATGGTAGTGTTAGTAAATATACTGTTGTTATTAATAAGGCTGCTGATAAAGATAATACACTTAGTAGTCTTACAGTTAATAATGGAGAAATGAGTCCTACTTTTTCAAAAGATGAACTTAATTATAATGTTTATGTAACAAATGGTTCTAGTTTTGATATTAAATCTACTTTAAGTAGTCCTAAGTCAAAAGTTGAGTATATTTATAATGGACAAAAGGTTGATTCTTTGGACGGATTAAAATTAGAGAATGGACATTCTACTGTTCAAATAAAAGTTACTAGTGAAGATGGTGTAGATAGAATATATACCGTACATGTTTATCCGAAAAAAAGTGATAATAATAAGTTAAGTAACTTGGAAGCTATTGGTTTTGAAATGGATGAGAAATTTGCATCTGATCATAATTCTTATCATGTAAGTGTTCCTTATGAGACTTCGAAAATATCATTTACTGCTGTAGCAGAAGATACAAGAAGTACAGTTACTTATAAGTTAAGTAATAAAACATTTAATGGTAAAATTGATAGTTTAGAAAATATTCCTTTAGTTGAGGGAGATAATTTAGTTGAGGTTACAGTTACAAGTGAGAGTGGTATCTCTAATACTTATACTATTACAGTTCATCGTGCAGAACGAAGTATTGCTTTGGAAAGTAATGAACATGTAATTAATTTTGAGAATACTCCTTATCCAGTGGTTTATTACATTTTAGATGATGGTAATAAAACAAGTAGTTATGACTATCATGATGTTAAAGTTAGTTTTTCTAATTACAAAGGAACTTATGAGATTCAAGATGGTAAAATTATTCTTAACCCAGATGTTTCTATGAAAAATAAAACTACAGAGATTGAAGTTCGTTATTTTGACAAAGTTGTAAAAGGAACTTTGAAATTTGAAATGAATCATTATACTTTGACTCCAGATAGTAGTTCTTATGAATTAGATTTGGATAATGGTGAAGGAACACAGGATATTATTTTAAATACTAATTTATTTAATAAGGGAACTGTTGTATCTAATATTCCAGGAGGTATTCGTATTTCTTCTAAAGAGGATCCAAGACTTTATGTTGATGTTAAGACGGATTCGAAGTTAATTACTTTGTCTGGAAAGAATGAAGATGGTAAGGTATCATCAGTTGCTATTACTGCTACTGCTACTGGAAAGAGTGGTGTAGCAACAATCTCTGTATCTGGTAGTGCTTTTGGAGAGACCGTTGCTACATTCCCAGTTCAAATCACTTTGGTTCAAAAATATGATGTTGTGATTTATGCTAATGGTGGGTTCTTTCAAAAATATGAGACTGATTCTGTAAGTTTTAGAGTATCTAACCTTGAGGCAATAGATTTGACAGAATATGTTGCTTATAAAGAAGCTACTGGCAATTGTATGTATTATGTATTAGATCATTTCAATACAAAAGAAGATGGATCTGGTACAAAATATGGTACCAATGATATTATTAAAAATTTAGATCATGATTTAACGTTATATGCCATTTATAATACGAAGGAATCTCAGTATATTGAGGTCACTATTCCTGCTCATTATTATTTGTATGATGAGGATGATCGAGGTATTGAGTTATTTCATAATGATGAGTATTTTAAGCTCTATGGTAAAGATAAAATTATTTATCCTGGTGCACGTGGTTCTTATGTTCAAACGATTATGAATCGAGATAATCAGAAGATTGAAATAACAGGAATGAATTTAGAAGAAGATACCATTTGTATTACTGGAAAAGGATGTTTGAATATGGGATATATTATTAAATATTCACCAGTAAATTCTAATAATACGCATTATTATTATGGAAGTAGTACACAATATTCTATTTTGAATAAAGATAGTGCTACTAGTATTAATCAATCTCATACTTCAAGAAACATTCCATTTACACCTAATACTATTGGTATACCAAATGGTGAAGGTGTTGAGATTTCTCTTTTATGGGAATGGGTAGATGTTGATGATGATTTGGATACTTTAATTGGTATGGAAGCTGCCAATTTAAATGATGAATATAAGTTGACAGTGAGAATTGATTTTACCAGATTGCATTCTCATTGTAAATTGGATTAAAATAGGGGATTATGATGAAGGTATTTAAAAAGGTGCTAATTATTTTTGCTTCTATTATGGTAGGTCTATTGATGCTATTTAACGTTTATCAATATGTTTGTCTTAATGTTTTACATGAAGATTTGGCTGTAATTCAAGGGTACGCTATTCTTGAAGTTGTTAGTGGCTCTATGGAACCTACTATTCATGTGGGAGATTTGATTGTTATTGATACAAAGTGTAGTGAGTTTCATGTTAATGATATTGTTACATTTCGTGATGACAATGACAATTTTGTGACCCATCGAATTATTTCTATTCAAGATGAGAAAATGATTACAAAGGGTGATAATAATAATTCTTCTGATGAAGAAAGCGATCTTAATACTATTGTTGGTAGGTATTTATTTCGCTTGCCAGCACTAGGGATGATTATGGCATCTTTGAAAACACCATTTGTGATGGTGATGATATTAATTGTTGGTGTTCTTTTGTGTTTATTTGTTAGTATGGATAAGGATGGAAATCTTATTCAAAGTGAAGAAGAAAAAGAATATCAAGAATTTTTGGAATTTCAAAAAAAAGAAGAAAAGGAGAAAAAGGAAAAGACTAGTAAGACTTCGAAGAAAGGTTTGAAGAAAAAAGATTAAGATAAGGAGAAAAAAAGATGAAAGGTTTATTACAAAGTAAACGGTTGCGTACTAATTTAATTAAATGGGTTACTATGTATGTTTGTGTTATGGTTTTGTTTACATCTGTTGTGACTTATTCTAAATATATAACAAGAATGAATTCTGATTCTAGATTAGAAGCAGCAAAATTTAATGTAGAAATACGTTTTAATAGTTTATGTGAAAATGAAGAAGAGATTCCTAGTGCATCTAGTAATGGAACTGTATCTAAGGTATGTAATACAGAGGAGTATCGTCCAACAAGTTTGATTCCTTATTCGTTTACAGTTGACTCATCTGAGCTTCAAGTTAATAATCTTTTTGTTCTTACTCTTTCAATTGATCCTGATTTTGAACTTGTCGATTTTATTGATGCTACTACGAAGACAGATATTGTAAAAAACACAAAAGTTCAAACTGGAGATTTTGAGGTAGAGACGGATACTTTAGCTACTGGAGAGATTATAAGAGTGCGTTTGATTTCTGATATTGTTGCATCTCAAGGTGGTCGTACTACTTATAATGTTAATGTCCGTTATCGTAAGAGAAGTGATGGTATTTATAATGGTGTAGATCAATCACAAGTAATTAAGGTTGGATATTCTGCAACGCAACATTAGGAGGTGAAAAATGATGAAGATAACAAGAGAAAAAAGACAGCGAATTTATGAAATTTTAATGGGTGTACTTGTATTTGTTTGTATCATAGAAACAGGAAGCTTTACACCATCTCATTCGTTATATTTGAATGAAAACAGTTCAGCACTTACATATCAGACACAATTAACTCAATTGTATTATAAAGATGCAATTGTAGTTGGACGAAATAATGCTTCTACTTCTACGAATATTCTTCTTGATTTTACTATTACACCAAATACGGTTGCCAAAGATGGAGAAACCGATAGTTATACTTTAACGATTCCAAAAGGTTGTTCTGTATCTGGACTTTCTAATCCAAATGATCACGGAAATTTGAGAACTTATTCGCTTACTCTTACTGCGACAAAATCATTCTCTGCAAATTGTGAGATTGCAAAAATCCTTGAAAATGATAGCTTTGAAGTACCTATTGTAGTTGAAGAGAAAATTGGCAATGAAGATACTTTTCGATATACTGATGGAGGTTATCCTAAAACAAGTTTAAGTGAGTATTATAAATTTAGACCAGTGGTTACTCCAAATGGTTCTACTTTTACCTTTCATAAAAATTCTTCACGACAAGAGGTTTCTGCTAAATTTTCTAGTTGGCTTAGTGACTATTTATCTCGTGTGGCTGGAAATCAAGCAAGTTCTTATAGTAAAGTATTGAGTGATTATATTAAGACAGTATATAATGATTATCAAGGTAATAATCCAGCTACTTTATTTGATGCTCAACTTATTTTAAAAGGACTTCAATCAAAGTATGACGATAATACAGGTATATATACATATACAGTAGAGGATAATTTGCTTGGATATGCTAGAACGAATGCCGAGAGTAATAAGAATTGGATTTATTTTTCAACAACTAATCCCACCGAAATGGAAGAAGCTTTTCTATATCATTTGAAAAATAATTATAATGAAACGGAATATGATTTAATAAAACGTTATGTGGATTCTTTTACAACATCAAGTGTACGAGGACTTCAATATATTCTTTCTTTTGCTAATAATTCTAATAATGGTGTGAGTGGCTTTAATGTTTCAAGATATTCTTCTGACCATTTGTTGGTTTTAATGGATAATATTGTAACGATCGCTGAGATAAAACTAACTGGAAGCATTCGTATAGAAGCTAATCGTGCTTGGAATAAGATGTATAATGATTTCGTTCCAGCATTAAAAACAGCTTATGAGGATATTATGTCAGAAAGTGTTTATCAAAAATTTTATCAAATGAAATATTTGGATGTCTTAGTTTCTATATCTAATAATAGTGATCAAGCTGCATGGGATAGTCTTCAATCTGGTCAAACGATTATTCATGGAGCATTTCAAGAGTTATTCTTAATCTATGATGATGAGAAGAAACATTATTTGTTTTTAGATGTTTCTTCCACAGATGGAACTGAGAATTTAGTGTCAATGCAAGCGATTATGGTTGATGATAAAATGAAGATGCAGTTGACTGATAAAAAAGGAAGTTTAAAGATTGAGCTTACAGGATATACTAAAGATCAAATTTTGAGTAGTTTGTCTGCTGATTATCATAATAAGGTTAATATTACAGAGGATGGATTATTAACGATCTTGATTACAAATGAATCTACTAAAGATGAGATTTTAGATATCATTGAACAAATTAACTTGTATGTTAATACACATCCTTCTCAATCAGTAGATAATAATTCTGATGCATCAGATGATACTTCAAAAGAAGAAGTTACTTCTCCTACTGAGGATGTAAATACTTCAGAAGAAGTAGTGGCTAATCCTGATACTTTTGCTTCAAGTAATGTTTCAGAAAAGGAAATTGAAGATAACAAGAAGGAAAATGCTGAGATGCAATCTTCAGAAAATATAAAAGTACAGGAAATAATAGAAAATGACGAATTAGAAGAAGTTGTAATAAAAGATGAACCTGATACTAGTCTAGATAAGACTGAAGAACTTATAGAAAACAATGAGGAGACTATTGCAAAGTAGTAAAATAAATTCTAATTATTAAGGAGTACTATTTGTGCTTCTTTTTTCTTTTGCAAAGTTATGTGAACAAATATGAAAGTTAATAATTGAAATTCACCAAATTCTTTGTTAAAATGGTAAAGTAAGATATAGGAGGGTAGTTGTATGGGACTAAGTAAACTCAAAAAAATATTTGCAGATGATGAAGAAGATACATTAATGGGTACAGAAGATGAGTATTATGCTATTAGTGAAGAGGATGCTTTAAAGGAAGCTGACAAAACTGGGAATAAGATGATTCTTTTAGAACCTAGAGCTTATTCTGAATCTCAACAAATTGCCGATCATTTAAAAAATCGAAATAGTGTGGTAGTTAATTTAAAGAGAGTTACAAGTGATCAAGCAAAACGTATTATTGACTTTTTGTCTGGTTGCATTTATTCTATAGGTGGAACAATGCAAAAAATAGGCGTTGGAATTTATTTGTGTACTCCAAAGAATGTTAATATTCAAGGAAAAATAACTGATGATGCTGAAAAGCAAAAAGAAAATGATGATGAAATAGAATGGTAAAATAGATTTTAGCGGTAGAATCTCGAGGTGAAGCATGAAAAAGTTTGGGACGAGTTTCAATGGTTATAATAAGCAAGAAGTTAATTCTTTCGTTTATGATGTAACGAAAGAATACGAGAGTATGCTTAATAATTTAAAGGCTCGAGATCAAGAAATTGAGACTTTGAAACAAAAATTAATTCAATATCAAAATATGGAAACGACTTTGAATCGTGCTTTATTGGTTGCGGAAGATGCTTCTTCGCAAATTAAGAGAATGGCTCGAGATGAATCAAAGGGAATTGTTGAGGATGCTAAGCGGAATGCTTCACGAATTGTTAATGAGGCTTTACTTCGCGCTACGAAGTTAGAAGAAGATGCAGAAAACTTAAAAAGAAGAATTATAATTTTCAAAAAGAAATTTCGTCAAGCTATTGAGCTTGAACTAGAAAATCTTGATGATATTAATGAAGACTATTAAGTTTTCTTTTTTTATGTTATAATAGCGCACGTGATGTGAAATGAAAGAAATTTTTATACAAAAAAGTCAGGATTTTTCTAAATTGGAAGGTTTGGTTGGAAATGATTACATTGTTTTAAAAATTAGTAAAGATTTGAATAATGTACGCATTCCTGCTATTTCTTTAAAAAAGTTTAAGGGTACTATTCATGTTATTTTAGAAGATTCTAAGATGAAAGCAAATATTGAAATATTAACTGTGGGTCAAACAACTGCATGTTATTTTTTCTCTGATTTTAAAAAAGCTTCAATTCTTTTTCCAGCGAATCATCGTTTTAATTTTCGATATCTCAATATACCAAAATCTATTGATGTTTATACTGAAGAAGATTTTAAAAGAGCTTTAAATTTAGCATCTTCCTTTCCAGATTTGCATATATATTTGCATCAAGATGTTCTTCTTTCTGGTAAAGTTCCTTCTGTCTTTAATACTACTTTTATTCATGGTAAGGGACATGTTATTTATGGGAAGAAGAATGTTATTAAAACAATTTCATCATTTCAATTTTCTTCTAGTAATTTATCTTATGAAGTTGTGGATCGCATTTTGAGAATTAAGGATCCTTTCGATATGCAGTGTGTGTTGAAATATCCAAAGGATCGTATTTTAATGACAATGGATAGGGATATATCTTGGAAAGAAATAATGCCACTTGATTTACGATCATTTTATGGAACACTTATTGTCCTTGGAAATGGAAGAGTTATGGATCATATTACTTTATTAGATAATCAATCAAATTCAATTGGTTTAATTTCTAATCTTTCTTTAGTTGCTAGTTTAGTAATTGCTGATTTGCATGTAAAGCATATTAATTTTTCAGATAATCAGAAGGAGTGTGTGGGTGCTTTCTTGGGAAGCCGTGAAGCTGATAATGCACCTTATCATGTAATGCCTGGTAAAACCTGTTTTAGAAATTGTACAGTTTCCAATACTTTTTTTCCTGCTGCTTCTTATATTGGTGTGTTTGCGGGTAAGGTTGATGATTTTGCTGAGTGTTATGGCTGTAATGTTGATCATGTTTTAGGAATTTCTGATTATCATTATTTTGGAAATCAATATTATTATGATTGGAATCATTTGTCTTATACTAAACTTTCAAAAGCAGAGAATAAGAGAATTAGTTTAGGTGATGATGGTTGTAAATTAGTTAGAAAGAAATGAGCATTCATTTCTTTTTTTTACATAGAATTCTTTTAAGGAAGTGTTTTATGTTTTTATTAAGTTTGTTAAAAAATTTACTATTTTTTACTGGTTCTTATTCTAATCAAGTTTTTCCAGAACCACTTAGTTTAGAAGAAGAGGAACGTTGTATTTTAAAGATGCAAGATGGGGATCAAGATGCGAGGAATCAATTAATTGAACACAATTTACGATTAGTGGCACATATTGTTAAAAAATTTGAGTCAAAGGATAATGATACTGATGATTTAATAAGTATTGGAACTATTGGACTTATTAAAGGAATAGACTCTTATAATAAAGATAAAGCTACAAGAATTACAACCTATGTTGCTCGTTGTATTGAAAATGAAATATTAATGCATTTTCGTGGTAATAAAAAAACACAGAATAATGTTAGTTTAAATGATTCGATTGGTTATGATAAGGATGGCAATGAAATTAATTTGATTGATGTTATACGAGACAATTCGGTTGATATCGCTGATTCCATACATACCAAAAACAATTTAGAATTATTAAATGAGTATTTAAAGGGGCTTGGTAAGAGAGAACAGGAAATTATTAAAAAGAGGTATGGTCTTTGTCTGGAAGAAGAACGTACGCAAAAAGAGATAGCTAAGGAGATGGGTATTTCTCGTAGTTATGTTTCTAGAATTGAAAAAAGAGCTTTGATGAAAATATTAAAGGAATTTTTGAAAAGTAAAAATGATTTGTAAAAAAGGCGATGAATTTTGCTTAGAGCTATTTGCTCTAAGTTTTTTAGTGTTAATGTTTGGTGAATTTTATGAATATGCTCATTATAAT
>CAJUGF010000034.1 GCA_910585915.1 uncultured Bacilli bacterium
TACGAATACGTTCAACAATCGAAAGATTTCCACGATTATTATGTCCTACCTCATCTTGAATTATCAAATGCTTAACGTGAGAAAAAACATCTTGAATTGCAGCAATATTACTACAGACAACATCTTCTCCCTTAGTTTTAAATTCTTTACGAATTGTATCACTAACAACTTCTACTGCGTTAGAAATTCCAAGATTCTGTAAAATGATAACCTCCATAATTTTGTTAATCTTACCCTTCAGTTGATGCTTAAGAGCAATCTTTTCAGCATCAATTGTCATCACCTTTACATTTTTCTTACGAATATTTTCTAAATCTTTACATGATATTTTTTGCATCAATGAAACTTCATCATTCGTATTAACAAGTAATACTGCATTATCTGCAACATCATTTAAAATATCAAATTGCAAAAAATATTCATCTTTTGTAACAACTACAACATTAGGATTTGTTACATAATAAGGAGCATGAATAGGTTCCTTCGAAATTCTTAAATTACTTACTGTAACTCCACCACTCTTTTTCGAATCATATTCAAAATACCCTTGAACATAATACTGTTGCTTTTCTCCTAAAATATGTAAGATGTCTTTACTAGCTCCAACCATTCCATCAGAACCAAACCCAAAAATTTTCACTTCTAACGCATCCAAACTAATATTATAGTTTTCATCAATATCTAAACTAGTATTTGTAACATCATCTAAAATACCAATTGTAAAATTATGCTTTGGACTATCCTCTAACATATCATAAACACTTTTAATCATGGCTGGAGTAGTATTCTTACTAGCAAGACCATATCTTCCACCTACAACCGTAATATCCCGATCCTGAATAATAGATAACACATCCAAATAAAGTGGTTCTCCAACACTTCCATTCATTTTAGCACGATCTAAAACGGCAATTTTCTTTACACTTTTTGGTAAAACACCTAAAAAATATTTCATGCTAAATGGACGATACAAATGAACTTCTATCAGGCCAAGACTCCTGCCCTTTTTTCGTTCCTCATCAATAACCAATCGAATCGTTTCATTTACACTCCCCATTGCTACAATAACAATTTCTGCATCTTCAGTCCCATAATATGTAAAAGGAGCATAATCTGTATGAAAAATATGATTTATTTCTTTCATATAATGATCTACTATATCAGGAACTTTATCATAGAAAGCATTTTTAGATTCCATACTTTGAAAGAAAATATCTTCATTTTCCGCCATTCCTCGTTCCATGCTCTTTCCAACATTCAAAGCACGATCACGAAATTTTTGTACTTCATTCCATGGAACAATAGAAAGTAAATCCTCTTCATTAAAAGCTTCAATCGTATTAATTTCATGACTTGTTCGAAAACCATCAAAAAAGTGTAAAAACGGCAAACTACTTTTCAATGCCGACAAATGAGCAACTGCTGCCATATTTTGGGCATCAAAGACACTAGAAGATGACAAAATGCAAAAACCAGTCCCAAGTGTTGCATAAACATCACTATGATCACCAAAAATAGACAAAGCATGTGTTGCTAGAGTACGACTAGCAACATGAATAACACCTGGTAACATTTCCCCTGCCATTTTATACATATTAGGTATCATTAAAAGAAGTCCTTGACTTGCTGTAAAGGTTGTAGCAAGACTTCCACTCATCAAAGCCCCATGCATTGCTCCTGCAGCACCAGCTTCACTTTGCATTTCAATTACTCTAACCTTATCATGATAAAGATTATAATATTCTGTATGTGACAGCTTATCCACATTACTAGCCATTGGACTAGATGGCGTAATCGGATAAATACTTGCCACCTCACTAAACAAATAAGCTACTCTTGACGCAGCCATATTTCCATCTATAATTTGTTTCATTTGTATCACCTTCATTAAAATTATAACAAAAAAAGAGGTGTTTAAAAAGAAAACACTTCTTCAATTTTTTTACTTTAAATAACTTTCTATAATGAATCGTGGTCTAGCCTTCGATTCCATATAAACTTTTCCAATATACTCACCAATAATTCCAATAGCAAATAATTGAAGACCACCAAGTGCCCATATTGAAACAATAAGCGAAGTCCAACCCAAAATAACAGCTCCTTGAAAGTATCTTACCAAAGCATAAATCAAAATAATAAAACTACATAAAAATATAAACAAACCTAAAAATAAAATGAAACGAATTGGCTTAATACTAAAAGAAGTAATGCCATCAAAAGCAAAAGATAACATTTTCTTTAAAGGATATTTACTTTCCCCAGCAAACCGTTCTGCTCTTTCATAAGTTACCGTAGTAGATGAAAAACCAACCAATGGAACTAGTCCACGTAAAAACAAATTAACTTCCTTAAATTCAGATAATGCTTTCAACGCTCTTTTACTAAGTAAACGGTAATCTGCATGATTGTATACAATTTGTACCCCTAATCTCTCCATCATTTTATAAAACGCAAGCGCCGTATTTCGTTTAAAGAAAGTATCTGTTTTTCTAGAACTTCTTACCCCATAAACTACATCATGACCACTATAATACTCATCTACAAATTGATCAATTACTTCAATATCATCTTGTAAATCAGCATCCATACTAATTACCATATCCGCATCATTCATAACAGTCATAAGACCAGCAAGAAGGGCATTTTGATGACCTCGATTACGAGATAAATTAATTCCAGAAAATAAAGAATCCTCTTCATGATATTGGCAAATTTTTTCCCAAGTTTTATCCTTACTTCCATCATTTACAAAAACAACACGAGAATCTTTATGAATTTTTTTCTTCTTTATTAAATCCTTCATTTTCTTATCAAGACGTTTTCTTGTTTCGTCCAAAACGGCTTCCTCATTATAACAAGGAATGACCAAATATAATTTTTCCATATACTCTACCTCTTACAAAAATTATATCATAAAACCCTAAAAAGCAGAAGAAACTCAAAAAAATTCTAGTTTGCTTCCCTTATTTTCTTATAATTAGACAAACGCTTACAGACAATCAACTCAAATTGCTCTAAAAAAACCAAAGACACAAGAACAAAAACAGGAATATAATGATACAAATAGCGACTTCTTGTTTCCCAAAATAATAGAAATAAAAACAACCCCATTATACTTAAAATAGCATGAAATATTTTATAATCTTTTTTCAAAAAGGCAATTAAGATGGAAAGAACAGTCAAAAATAATAACGCATAATGAATTGTATTTGCAAAATATAAATAGTACCTATGATACCTTCCTGTTACTAATACAATCTGTGACAACAAAGACTCCGTAGAAAAAGGCTTTCTTGTTAACTTCAAACTGACAAAATATGTTCCATCACCATAAGTATAAAATACTTTATTATTCAAAAATGATAAATATCCTTTCACACCATAATCGCTTAAAGTATTTTTAATATTTTGAATACTTAACTGAATTTTTTCATCTACTGTACTATTTTGGGGATATATATCATAATCTTCTGCTGAATATCCACCATTTCCATGCATTCCCATCATAACCCAATGAGTATATGGCATTTTTAAATCCTTAGATAACTGATAGTGTTGATAAACATAGTTTTCTCCAAATTGAAACAACAAAAAGCATCCAAGAAAAGAAATTGCAAAAAAGCCAAGTCCTTTCCAAAATTGCTTCCAAGTACCTTGAAAAAGCATATCAATAACAATAGCAATTGTTGTAATAAATGTCGTCATTTTAATACGCATTCCATAATTAGAAACAAATGCGAGAAGAAAGAAAAACAAAAAATGCTTTCGATTAAATGTTTGCCCTCGAAGAAAAGAATAACAATAAAGAAGAAAAATTGGCGCAAAAACAGCAAACGTATCAGAATAAAAAATAGGAGTATACAAGAAAAGTGGTGTTAGTAAAAGACAAAATAATAATCCCATAATAGCAAGAGAAAAAGAGTGATTTTTCTTTAAATAAAGAAACAAAAAAAGAACTGCCAAATCAATAAAGAAAACATTAATCAAAAATCCTACCATCAAATAATCATGAAATCCTAAAAAATTTGCAACAAAAAATGATAGTACTTCCATTACAAAAAGAATAATATTATTTGGAAATTGACTTAAATAAGCCCAAGTAGTGCCAGAAAGATTTCCCGTAACCACTTCAATTGCACCATGATATAAAATAGAAAAGTCCCAAGTTGGATCCACCATTAATTGGAAACTCCATACCTGACAAAGAAAAAACAAAAGAAATAAAAATCCACTAATAATCCATAAAATATTGTTAGATAAATGCTTCTTTTTTAAAAAATAATAAAAGAAAAAAAATAATCCCAAAAATACAAAAACGAAGAAAAACAACAGTACCTTATTAATAGAAACATAATCAAGATTAATGTTGCCTAAAACACCTGAATGAAAAAAAGAAGACAACAATGCCCACAAAAAACAAAAAAAACTAACAAAAAGAATACTTTGAAAAAATAAATATTTAAAAATATTCTGAATCCGCTTTATCATAATGCTCAATCTTCCTTTTTATGATGATGAAATAATATATCTGTCTTCAAAACAATAAACAAAAATAAAACCATCAAACTAATATATAAAGCAATGGCATAATCTGTATAACCAATGGCATATAAAATAGATACAATAGCAAATAAAACATTAACAACATAAATAATCAACAAAGAAGAACGAGTAGAAAACTGCATTTTTAATAACTGATGATGAATATGTTCCCGATCTGGAGTTGTAAAAGGATTTTGCTTCTTAAGACCCCTTCGTACAATCGAGAATAAAACATCTATAAAAGGAGTTCCTAAAATAATAAGGGGAATAATCAAAGATTGAAACGTTGCTGTCTTAAACCCTAAAAGAGAAATAATAGCAATCATAAATCCAATAAAATTACTTCCTGTATCTCCAAGATAAATCGAAGCTGGAGGAAAATTATGAACCAAAAATCCTAAAATACTCCCACTCATGATAAGAGCTAAAATAATATCAAGGCCACCAGCTCGATTCAAAATAAGAGCTATAATAGAAACGGTCAAAAAATAAATCGTACTAATACCAGAACACAATCCGTCAAGTCCATCCGAAAGATTAATCGTATTAATAATCGTTACAATCAATAAAACAGTAATCAAATAACTCCATGGAGCAGAAAAATAAAAATTAAAGCCAAGTACTGTCAACTCATCTAAAGTAATATGCCCATAAAAAACAACTACCAATGCTGCAATAATTTGAAAAATAAATTGTATTTTAGCTCCCAAAGGTTTTATATCATCACACATACCCATTAGTATCATTAAAAATGCACCAATTAAAATAGAAAGCATCTGCATATTTCCTTGACCAAAAAACATATACCCAACTAAAAATGCTGCAAATACAGAAAGCCCACCTAAATCTGGCATTGGTACATTGTTAAGTCTTCTCTTATTTGGATAATCAACCGCATCAACATGAAATGCAACCTTTTTAGCAAAAGGAGTAACGATAAAACTAACCAAAAAAGTAATAAGCAAAATCAACCAAACTGGATGCCCATTAACTATAAAATTCATCTTTACCCACTCTCCCCTCCTTTATTATAACCGATTCTATAAAAAAACAGAAGATTTTTTAAAATGAATGACTTTACTTTATTACAACTCTATGTCTCTAACTTTAAAAAGAACATTAAAAAGATAAACAAGAAAGAAACGGGCAATTGCAAGAATTAACACACAATATAAACTGAGAAATGGAAAAGAAACAAAGAAAGTAAATAAAATAGGAATAGCTTGTAAACTATAAAAGACAAGTTCTCCCTTAAAATCGTAAGGAACGGTTTTAAAAAAAATAGTATGAACAATAATTCGATAAATAGCTACATAAAATGCTTGAACAAAAAGAAATTGAAAAGAATTCAAAGATGCTTTTTGAAAAACCAAAAACACTAAAATTTCCAATAAAATAGCAAAAATGCCATAAAATCCATAATACAAAAATTTACGTATATATTCTCCTTTATGGTCCTTTAAAGCATTTTGAATATAATTATCCAAAATAGAAATAAAATATGGTGTATTGCTTTCATATTCTCTTGGTACAAAATCCTGAACCTCCAATAATTTTTGATCCAGACGATCAAAATCATCTAACTCTAAAATAAGCCCTTGATTAACAAATTCATGAATAATTTGCTTTTGATGATCGTTTTGATGTTCATGATATTCACTAAGTCTTGCGGCTGCAATAATCTTTTTATGATGTTTTAATCCATCAATAATTGTCCCAACACCTCCATGACATAAAAGCAAATCACACTCTTTCAATAGTTTTTCAAATTCATTACTCGGAATTAAATCAAAAATTTCCATATGCTCAGAAGTAAATTCAGTAGCCCCCGCCTGAACAACAACTTTTTCTTTAATATTTCCAAGCACAATTTGTTTTTCAATTGCTCCTAAAAAGCGTTTAAAACTCCGATCTTGTGTTCCAAGTGATACTAAAATCATTAATAAATCCATCCCCCAAACGTAGCTTTCGGATATAACTTCAACATATTCTCCCACTGAACTAAAAAGAAATCAGCAAAATAATAAATAACACTTCCAGAAGCAGTTTTAGTTTCAATATTCGCAAATGTTTCAATATAAATAACCTTACTACCAAAAAGTTTAGCAATACAACACATTGGAGCAGCAGACTGTACCCCTGTCGTAATTACCACTTTTGGACGAAATTTCAAAAATTGAAACAAGGAAATAAAACAATTACCAAGTAACTTAAAAGGATAAGAAAAAGGATGAGACATTGTTCCATAAAAGAGAAATGCAATTCGATCTTGAAATTCATTTAATAAAGCTACAGAAGACTTTGTTTTTTCGGTCATCAAAAAAGTATTATAAGTTTGAAACATGGGCCGAAGAGCTAAAAGCTCTGACAAATGGCCTCCTGCACTAGCAATAAATAAAACACGTTCCTTCATGAATTATTCTCCTCTCAAAATCGACAACCACATAGCTTTCACCGAAACTGGCAAGAAATTTCTGGAAAACTCTTTTCCATTCTTCCCCAGTTGCATTGCTACATTAGGATTATTCAGTAAATATATAATTCGATCAGCCATTTGATTAAAATCACGATTTTGTATCAAATAACCATTATGATCATTTTGAATTAATTCCTTAGCTCCTTCTGCAGAATCAAAAGCTATCACAGGAACTCCTGCATTCATAGCTTCTAATAAAACTAATCCAAAAGACTCAGTAAATGAAGTCATTAAATAGACAGAAGAATGCACCAATAGCTGTTCAATAAATGTACGTTGTTGAAAACCATGAAATTGCACATAAGAAGTCAAATTTTTCGAACAAACATATTTTTCTAAATCTTTACGCAAAGGTCCATCCCCAACAATATCCAAATGAAAAGGAATCATTCGTTCTTGAAGTCGTTTAACCACATCAATTGCATCAAATAATCCTTTCTCTTGTTCAAGTCTTCCAATCATAACAATACGTTTCTCTTGACAATTACTAATATAAGGAAAATCATAACTTAACATATTTGGAATATAAACACACTGACATTTCAGGCCATTCATATCTTGCTGATAATCATGAGTAAGCTCTCGTGAAACCAACACCAAACGGTTCAAATCCTGAGAATGATTGACAACTGCCTTTTTGTAATCCATATCTCCATGATAATGATTGTGCTCCCAACCAATCTTAAAAGATTCTTCTTTTCCATATTGAGTTAATATCTTACTAATTTCGTGACGTGTTGACAAATAGACATCCGCTTTTGTTTGTTTTAAATGTTTTTTAAGTCTACGATAACGTCCACCAAAAAAATAAATCGAACAACTAAGAAAAAAATCATGAAATAAAGAAAAAAGATGAAATTTATAATCTTGAAAAACAGTAGCAATCATTTTAAAAACTTTTCCTTTACGCAATAGTTGATTATATTTTTTTACCTTTAGCGGAACATCTGTATTATATAAATAAGTCACTGAAATACGAGGATCAATCTGAAAAATAGGAGTCTCATATAATTTATAAAAAGCAACAATCGATATTTTTATATCCTCTTTTAGCAAATTAGCAAGATTACTAACCATTTGTTCAATTCCACCATATCCCAAATGAAAAACAATGATTTCCAAATGTTTATTCATTATTATCACCATAAGCTAATTATAAAATAGTTTAAAACGAAGGTAAAGAAAAAATAGGAAGAAAATCTTCCTATTCATAAGAAATAACAACATCCTTTGGAATATCATAATACTCTCGGATCCAATCTATAATATAAGCATTCCCTTCTGTGTAAGGTTGATCTCCAGAATATAAAATATCTGGTACCATGTGAAGTACTACATGATCATACTGCATTCCAGCTTGAATATTTTGGGATACCTCTTTCAAAACTCGATCATTTTCCTTATTCACTTCACAATTTTTTTGATATCCTTGATAAACACTAATCATATTAAGTGATGTTAATAATAAAAATGGCAATAATAAATAAAGTAAATTACACTTAAATTTCACTTTCACATGGCACAACACATTAATAAAGAAAATAAAACAAATAATATTAAAAATAATACCACTACGAAGAGCATAATAAGGAGCAACAAGCATAACACCTTGTGACAAGATAGCACTAATCACTAAATAAAGAACGTTCCATTCCTTATGATTCACAAGATATAATATTACAATATAACCTATAACAAAAAAATGTCCAATAAAAACAAGAGACAATAAAAATAAATGATCTCCAAAAAAATCATATACATATCCAAAATAAGATTGCGCAAACATCAATTGACCTAAAATCATTAAAATACTTAGCAAAAGAGCACAATCATTAAATAGAGAAACTCCTTTTTTCTTTTTCAAATTATCATACGCACAATATAGTAAAATTAAAAAAAAGATTCCTGTAAAATAACGAGTATAATTTCCTAAAATACCAGTAACGATTGCTGGAACATTTAAACGAAATTTTTCAAAGAAAGACAACGCATAGAAAGCTGCACTGGTACGATGAGTAAGACGTACATTATTTCCAGGAGCAAGCATCAAAATAGCAAAAGCTATTAAACTAACTAAGCAGAATAAAACATTCCCCCGATCAGCTTTCTTCGTTTGAGAATATTGAACAATAGTAACAATTAAAACATAACCAAGCACTGCTATTGCTATTTGCTCTTGTGAATAAGTTCCTAAAAAAACTAAAACTAATAGCAAGAAATCATATAAAAACCGATAAAATGTTTTCGAAAAAGTAATTTCTTTTCGAATCAAATGCAAATAAACAAAAGCTAAGAAAAAACATAATGGCACAATATAGAGACAAGAGGCAGTAATCCAATAAATACCACTACGAAGTTGCATTATTTCAAAAAGTCCATAACACAACACTGTAAAAAGCGCCATGGTAGAGTTTCGAAGTTTTGTTGTTTTTGTTGCAATCAAATAAATAAAAATAAATATGCCCAAAATCATTAAACTTTGAAAAAAATGATAAACAGATAGCCCAAGATGTCCCAAAAAAATTTCAAAAAAGAATCCAACAATTCTTCCACCCCATGATTGATAATGCATGCCCAAAAATTGAAAAATATCTGCTAAACCATAATGAAGACCTGAAACAGGAACATTTACTTCATAAGACAAAGATAAATATCCATAATCATCATGATATAAAAAAACCTGCAAATGTTGAAAAAATAAATAAACGAAAAAACATGCAAAAATGGTTATAATAAGCCAATTCTTTTTTAAACATTTCATAAACAAAACTCCTCAACTTTCTAGTTCCCAAACTTGTGCTAAATAAGCTTGTCGTTCTAATATTTTCTTTTTCTGTCCCTCATTAAGAGCATAACGCGAAATAAAATAATCATGAATTTGTTTTACTTCTTCAAAATGTGCTTGCTTTTTTGTAACAGAAGTGACATTGCTTCCATGCTGACGATAATAATTGCAACTATTTTTTGAATAAGCTATACGGCCCGTTTGCATTACTAAAGCATAAAATATCCAATCCCCTGCCTGTTTATAGTTACGAGCTTTTGAAAAAAAAGCAGAATAATCAGCATTTTTAAACAATGCTGAAGAAACATTAGCAATCGTACAATTCAAATAGGTATACTTTTGAAACTCCTCCACTCCATCCATAACATAATTATGATTCCAATGCCCTGATTTCTGTAAATCAATATCACTACGAAGACTAGATACAAAAATACGGCCTTGAACGTCCATCATTGCAGTATCAACATAACTAATTACAATCGAAGAATCATGTAAAATTGGGCGAATCATTTCCTTTAAAGCAGAATCATCACAATAATCATCAGCTTCGCAAATCCAAACATAATCACCCTTAGCAATTTGAAAACCTTTTTCCCATTGAGAAAAAGCAGAACCACTATTTACATCATTATAAACTTTTTTAATAGACATATAAGGGCTTAAATGATTAGCAATCACATCTATCAATTCACGGCTTTCATCCGTAGAACAATCATCTAATAAAACTAGTTCAAAAATACGTACCTGCTGTTTTAAAATACTGGCAATCCTTTGATATAAAAAACGCGCATAATTATAGTTTGGAACAATCACTGAAATTGTTGGACCTACATTTTTTATACTTTGATTCTTTTTGGCTAAAAGCACTAAATCATCAAGATCTCCAGAAAACAAAGATACCGTTTGAAACTTTTGTTTTAAAAAGCGATACGCATCGATAAGTAAATTAGCCCCCCAAAACAATTTATGATATTCTAAAAACAATAACAACTGATAAAAACAACGAGTCTTCTTCCCCAACTCTTTAAAAAAAGAATTCAGAAAAGGGTTATTCAAAACATCATAACCAGAAGAAAGGCGATAAAATTCCTTCAAATATTTTTTCCGCTTTTGTGACTCAGATATATTTGGAAATTGATAAAAAAACATTAAAATAATTTGATTAAAAACCAAAGCATTTTTATAAATTTCATACCTATCATGTGTCTTAATTTTCAAAAGTGTATGTTCTACACCAGTAAAAATATCAAATTTTTTAAAACTAAAATCAGAATTTTGAATAGAATGATCTCTCTGAATATAATAATAATAAACATCTTTTACATAAACAAGCTTTTGAGCATGAATTAAAATGGGTATAACTACAGCTACATCTTCATTGATTTTTCCAACATGAAAAGGATCATGCTCAAACACTTCTCGTTGAAACAATTTATTACAAGCAGAAGCGGCTAGTCCAACATTAATATAAGAAAGGGTATCCGAAGGATCACCCTCACATCCCTTACCTACATAAACAGAACCATCGACCTCATAAATACTTTTGATATCACTTACAGCAACCGTTGCCTCTTGTGTAATAAGTTCATTAGCCATAGCTTCATAATAATTTGGATCAACAACATCATCAGAATCCACAAACCCAATAAAATCTCCAGAAGCTTTTCGAAGCCCTAAATTTCTAGAATAAGCAAGTCCTTGATTCTTATTGTTTTCTAAAAGTACAATTCTTTTATCTTTTTTCGCAAACTTTTTTAAAATTTTTAACGTTCCATCAGTAGAGCAATCATCAATTAAAAGAATTTCTATATTTCGATAAGTTTGTTGAAGTAAAGAATTTAAACACTTTTCTATATAAGCTTCTGTATTATAAGCACTAACAATAATTGAAATCTTCTTTTTTTCCATGACATCCACCTAATACATTTTAATAAGCAAATATAAATCTAACTTTTTTATTTGCCTATCTTGAATCATTGATAAAAGCTTTGATAAGCGATAAGTTTTTACATATTCTAAAACATAAGGATTATTTATATAATCAAATTCATTCATGTGATCACAAAACAATGCAATATATTTTTTTCGCTCCTTAGATTTTAATTTTGGAAGAATAAATAATAAAATTCCTAGAAATTGATGTGTGTAAATACTTCCCTTAATCTCATCTAAATGTTTACTATCCTTTAATTTTTCTAAACAATGGCGAGCACTATCAAACAATACAAATCGCTTTTCTTGAAATTCACTATTTTGGATTGATCCAGATCTTTGAAAATAATAATAGAATGCACTATCCACATAACAAATTTTATCAGCACGATCAAATAAAATTGGAGTCACTGCTACATCTTCATTATTAAGACCTTCTGGAAATTTAAGATTTTGATACAACGACTTCTTTACAATTTTATTACAAGAAGTTGTCATCATAGGTGTATCAACTGCTGCAAAAAAATCACTTTCTCGTTCAAAATTATGTAAAGATACAAATTCCTTGGTCCCATCTTCATAATAATTAAACATATCACAATATACAATAGAAGCATCTTCTTCCAAAGCTTTCTTTAACATTGTCATATACATATTTGGAGCTACAAAATCGTCAGAATCTAAATATATAACATAACGTCCCTTTGCTTTAGAAAGTCCATAATTTTTAGCACTGGATAAACCACCATTTTTCTTATCATATCCAAAAACAATATTAGGATACTTCTTCTCATATTCTTCTATAATTCGTTTACTATTATCAGGACTTCCATCATTCACTACAATAACTTCCGTTTTTGGAGGAATATTAACAAGTACAGAATCCAAACACTTTTCTAAATATTTTTCCGTATTATAAACCGGAACAATAATAGAAAGCAAAACTTCATCTTTTACTCTAGCCTTCTTTAATATATCTTCAAAAGGAATATCCAATAAACGAAGCTCTTCATGTCCCAAACAATATCTTCTTCTGACCATCTCACGATAATCTTCCATATAAGCAAGAACTTCTATAGATAAAGAATAATCCTTCACGACCATATCATGAATTCGGCAAATTTCCTTATAATGCAAATCATTTTTCGTCGTCAAAGTAACACTTTTACTATGCATTCTATGATAATTTAGAGACTTATGACAATATGAAATATTCCCATGTTCTAAAACTTTTAGATAAAAGTACCAATCACCAGATAACTTAAATTGTTGTGCATCCTTTAAATAAGAAACATAAGGAATATTCTTTTTTAAGCGAAATACTACAGAAGAAACATTAGCAATTGTATTATTAATACACATTGTACTACATATCTCTTCACTACCAGGTATGATATAAGATTGATCCCATTTATGACAACCATAAATATCTATCCATTCTCTCAAATTAGGCATTAATAACTGATTATTTTCATCAATCGTTAATGATTCAGCATAAGAAACTACCACATCTTCGTCTTGAAATCCTAACATAACCTGTTCCAAAAATCTTGGATCAGCACTATCATCAGCTTCACAAATCCACAAATAATCTCCACTTGCTACTTCAAAACATTTACTCCATTGTTTAAAAACATTACCACTATTCACTTCATTTGGAATAAATTTAACAGGAATCTCTGGATAAATCGTTTGAATTTCCTTTATTTTTTCTTTAATAACTTCAATACTACGATCTTTAGAACAATCATCCAAAATAATCAATTCAGCAATTCTATAACTCTGAAATAAAACTGAATCTATTCGTTCATTCAAATAGTTTTCATAATTATAATTAGGAATAACAACTGATACTTTTTCACTTCCCATACTTTGTGGAACAACATTACTTTGATAAATAGAAATTACTTTATGATAAAGAGCAGGCATATTCTCAAAAATAGACATCAATGTTAATAACAAGACTGGCATAAAAAGACTAGTAGCATACAAAAAAGTACTCATAGGAAAACACAAAGAAGTTATAAACAAAATAATTAAAATTGTCCTTGTACAATATCCCATCTTTCGCTCATGTTTTTTTAAACAATAACAAGTTCCAATAAGCATCATAAATACCATTGTACAAAGAACAAGATAAGACATATTTGAAAATATTGGAATTCGATTAAAAGAATTTATCGAATAAATATCAAATACTTGCATCAAAAAAGTAACAATAAACCCACCTACCATAGCTGTAGATAACTTAATTGCACATTTTAAACCTCTTTTACGAGAAATAATTAAACCTAAAAAAAATAAATACAAAACAGAAATAGGATATATTTTGAAAAGACACCCAACCATCATACCCATAACCGTCATAAAAATAAAATTCTTCTTACGATAAATAGCTAAATCATCAAACAAAGTTGTTACATACAAAGTAAAATTTGCAATGAAACAAAACAAGATCATCAAAGGATTCAAAGATCCCCAAAAAATGAAATTACTTAAAGTGATCAATAATAAACTAAAAATCCACTTTGCTTTATCCCCTTCTTTTCGAACAAATAATGAAAACAACAAACCAGATAACAATTGAACTGCAAATAGGAAAAGATTTATTAAATCTAAACGTTTACTGTAAATTACAAAAAAAGAAAGACATTGAATTAAAAGAAAACAAATATAAAAAGCAAAAACATTCTTCTTTCCAATTGGATACATCTTTAAATAATTATGATAAATTAAACTAAAAATCAAATAAAGAAAAACTGCTAAAGCAAAGCCCCATACTACTGTTGATAAGAACTTCTGATGAATTAAAATTCCACAACAACCAAATAAGCTAAATAAAAATAAAACTAAAATCCCTTGTAAAAAAAACTTTTTCATATACTTCCATCCTCCAACATAATTTTCTTCAATAAACCTAAAGAACGAACAATCTCACGATTGCGAAAAATCAATTTTTTTCGTTCTTTATTTTGAAAAGATAAATTCAAAGAAGCACCCTCTTTGTGAAAAACAGTTATGCTAGAATCATAATAAGAAATCAACCCATCTTTTTTTCTTCGATAATCTAAAAATTCCTCTTCATGATACAAAAATGTTCCAGGATAAAAAATATTATCATACCTCTCATAATATTTTTTAGAAAAAACAATACAACATCCATGAACAGCAATATCTCGACATGACTTTTCTCCATTCTCTAAATGTCTAGGCTTACACACCATTCTTTTCAAAGATATATAACTATTTAACAAAAAGGTTAATATAACACTATGATAAATGCAAATAAGTTTTTTAGAAGTACTTATTGCTTGCTCCACTTCATCTAAAGTTCGATATACGGGAAAAGGATTAACACTTTCTCCCCCATCCGTAATAATCTTAGGTCCCATAAAATCAAACTTAACTTTATTATAAGCTTTTTCTATCTTTAAAATAAAGTCATCTCCCTGTAAAACAATATCATTATTAAGAACAACCAAATAATCAGGATGATAATGTAAAGTAGCATAAGTACATCCAATGTTATTTCCCTTAGCAAATCCTAAATTATCTTCATTACAAATAATATCTGGCACCACATCGATAAGTTTTTCCTTTTCTGATGTAGTCAAAGTTCCATTATCTACTACAATAATCGAATATTCTCCTTTTTGTTTTTGAATGGACGCAATACACTCTAAAGTATCTTGAATATTTTTATAATGCAAAATAACAAATGACGTCATACTATACCTCTTCTGCAAATCCTCGTTCCAAATGTTTAAAAATTAGATAACCTAAAATTAAAATTCCGAAACTAAAGAATCCTAAAATACATAAAACATAGATATCAGGTGCTTGTTGATAATAAAAAATAGCACGATAAGCTTCAATCAAATGTTTCATTGGATTTAATTGCAAAATCCACTGTAAACGATTGGGAATCAAAGAAGCATCATATAAAATTGGTGTGGCATAAAAAGCCAATGTCAAAACAAAGTTAACAATATATTCAACATCTCTAACATATACATTAATTGCACTTAAAATAAATACAATACCTAAAGACAACAAAAATTGAATAAAAATAACAAAAGGTAAATACAAAATCGTCGAACTAATTCCAAGCCCACCAAACAAAGTAAAAAGTAAAATAATAATACACGAAATCAAAAAATTAACAAGACCACTAAGTACAACAGAAATAGGCAAAATTTCTCTTGGAAAATAAACCTTTTTTATAATATTACCATTAGCTAAAACAGTAGTGGACCCTTGATTTAAAACCGTTGTAAAAAAATTCCAAGGAATAATTGCAACAATTAAAAATATTAAATAATTTGGTTGATCCTGTCTTAAAATATAAGGAAATATAATTGCATAAACCAAAACGGTTAACAATGGATTCACAAAAGACCAGATTACTCCTAGAAAAGAACCTTTATACTTTCCCCGAATTTCCTTTTTAACATTCGATTTTAATAATTCTCGATATTGATATAATTCTTTAAATATACTCATGCTTTCACCCGTCTTACTTCATCCATATAAGCA
>CAJUGF010000035.1:0-1589 GCA_910585915.1 uncultured Bacilli bacterium
TTTTGGTCTATCGAAGTTATGCTATCTATCAAGAAAAGAAAGAGTTTGATGTAATGAGGGGAAATGTTCCAGATCAAAACTATGATGTACAACTTGCATTTATATTGGAGGATGAGTTAGGAAATCAGCAAAGATTAGATACTATTCCAGAGGGAAAGAATTATACGGTTTCGATTACATGTAATGATAATTCTGTAAAAGCTCGATGGGATTATGAAACATGGGGAGCAAATATATCACATGTAACTAAGTCAAGAACAAAGTGCAATATTACGTTTGGTCCATATAAAGTACTTAGTAAATATGGCATTTTTGAAGATATTATAAGTAGTGGATCGGGATTATATGAAGTTAGTCATCCAGAGAGTGAGTTTGTTACTTCTTTTTCTAGAGATTTAACAGATGATCAGATTAATAATTTGAAGCAAACAGAGTATCGTTATGCTGGTGCTAATCCAAATAATTATGTATTGTTTAATAATGAGTTATGGCGGATCATTGGACTTGTGAATACACCAGAAGGACAGAGAATAAAACTTATTCGTAATGAAAGTATTGGGGAATATTCTTGGGATAGTAGCGATTCGACAGTTAATGTAGGGAATGGAGTGAATGAATGGAGTGAATCAGACATAATGCATCTATTAAATGATGGTCCATACTATAATCGAAGTAGTGGAACTTGTTATAATGGACAAAATAATGCTACGACTGATTGTGACTTTCGTGAAATTGGTTTAACAGATGAAGCAAAAGAGATGATTGATACTATCACATGGAATATAGGAAGCAATGATGGAGAAGAATATACATATGATAATATAAATACAATAAACTTTTATAATTTTGAAAGAAGTAATCATACTGGTAAGATATGTGCTGATGGTGGAGGGAACGGAGGAGCGGACTGTAGAGATAATGTAGATAGAACCACAACTTGGAAAGGAAAAGTAGGATTTATATATCCAAGTGATTATGGTTATGCGACAAGTGGAGGTAATACTATTAATCGTAGTATTTGCTTGAATATACAAGCTTTTAGTCTTCCAAATAGTGAAGATTGTTATCAAAATAATTGGCTTTATGATGACCAATTGACACAATGGAGTTTGACATCATTAGCTCATTCATTAGTTTCAAGTCGCGTTTTTGTTGTAAATTTTTCTGGAGGTGTGAGTTATAGTATTGCTCGTGTTCCTCGTCATCTTTTTCCTACATTGTATCTTCGATCAGATGTAAAAATTGTGGATGGAGAAGGAACGATGGATATTCCCTATTTATTAAGTGTTAATTAAAGATATAAAAGAGAGTATGGTAAGTCAGAAAATATATGTATTTTGGTTATTAATATAGAAAAAAACATCTTTTGCCTTTATTTTTAGTTGAAAAAGTAAAGAAAGTGTAATATACTTTGTAAGTAGGAAGTTTATTCTTGGTATTTAGAAATCCTTCTTTCTAATACCCAGTTTAGACCGATTTAAAATTTTAAGGAGGAAAAAATATGGCAAAAATGACAAAAGAAGAAAAAACACAACTTATTAAAGATTTTCAAAAGAATGAGATCGGAAGAGCACACGTCAGAACTCCAG
>CAJUGF010000035.1:1599-15062 GCA_910585915.1 uncultured Bacilli bacterium
TTCAAAAGAATGATAAGGATTGTGGAAGTGCTGAAGTTCAAATTGCAATTTTAACAAAAGATATTAATAATTTAACTGAACATTTAAAAGTACATATTCATGATTTTCATTCAAAACGTGGTCTTCAAATGAAGGTTGGTAGAAGAAGAAAACTTCTTGATTATTTAAAAGAAAATGATGTTGTTAAATATCGTGAAGTTATTAAAAAATTAAATATTAGAAAATAAAAAAATAAGGCACTTGATTTTTTAAGTGTCTTTTTTAAAGATTGGAGGACTTTATGAAGAAAGTATATGAATATAACTTTTTGGGAAGAAAATTAGTTGTAGAAATTGGAGAACTTGCTAAACAAACAAATGGTTCTGTATTAGTTCGTTATGGTGATACTGTGGTTTTATCTGTATGTGTAATGGGTGGAACTGTAACTCAAGATTTCTTTCCTTTACAAGTGTATTATCAAGAAAAACTATATTCTGTAGGAAAAATTCCTGGTGGGTTTATTAAACGTGAAGGAAGGCCTACAGATGAAGCTACCCTTGCAGCAAGAATTATAGATCGACCAATTCGTCCAATGTTTGATGAACGTCTTCGCTCCGAAATACAAGTTGTTAATACTGTGTTATCAGTAGATCAGGATAATTCTCCTGTTATGGCAGCACTTTTTGGAGCATCTTTGTGTCTTGGAATCAGTGATATTCCATTTGATGGTCCAGTCTGTGGTGTAGTTGTTGGTAAGATTGATAAGAAATATATTATTAATCCAACGGTAGAAGAATTGGAAAAAAGTAGTCTTAATTTAACAGTAGCAGGAACAAAGGATGCTATTTGTATGGTTGAAGCGGGAGCTAGTGAATTAAGTGAAAAGGAAATGCTCGAAGCTATCTTGTTTGGACATGAAGAAATTAAGAAATTATGTAAATTTCAAGAGAAGATTATCAAAGAGTGTGGTTTAGAGAAAGTGGAGTTACCTCTTGCAGAAATCGATATAGAATTACAAAAGAGTGTAGAAGAGTATTGTGCGAAAGACATTTTAGAAGCAATTCAAATTAAAGATAAGTTAACAAGCTATACACGTATTGATGAAATTAAAGAGGATACATTAAAACATTTTGAAGAAATATATCAAAATGAAGAAAATGTGGAAGATATTTTAAAGCAAGTATCGAAATTGACTCATATGATTGAGGGAGATCAAGTAAGATATTTAATTACAGATAAGAAAATACGTCCTGATGGAAGAAGAATGGATGAGATTCGTCCTCTTTCTGCAAGTATTGATTTATTACCTAGAACTCATGGGTCAGCAGTATTTACAAGAGGGCAAACGCAAAGTCTTGCAACAACTACATTAGGAGCTATTGGAGAACATCAAATTTTAGATGGGCTTGGTATAGAAGATTCTAAGCGATTTATGTTACATTATAATTTTCCGCCATTTTCAGTAGGAGAAACGGGACGTTATGGTGCACCTGGAAGACGTGAAATTGGTCATGGAGCACTTGGGGAAAGAGCCCTTGCCCAAATTATGCCAAGTGAAGAAGAATTTCCTTATACTGTACGTGTGGTTAGTGAAATCTTAGAAAGTAATGGAAGTAGTAGTCAAGCTACGATTTGTGCTGGATGTTTATCTTTGATGGCAGCAGGAGTACCAATTAAAGCACCAGTAGCGGGAATTGCAATGGGACTTATTTCAAGTGAAGATAATAAAAAGTACACTATTTTAACTGATATTCAAGGGTTAGAAGATCATATGGGAGATATGGATTTTAAAGTAGCAGGAAGTAAAAAAGGTATTACAGCACTTCAAATGGATATCAAAATTAAAGGTGTTACAGATAAAATATTAAAGGAAGCTCTTGCTCAAGCGAAAAAGGCTCGTTTAGAAATATTGGATATGATGAATGGCATTATTAGTGAACCGCGAAAAGAACTTAGTCCTTATGCTCCAAAAATTGAAACGTTTACCATTAATCCAGAAAAGATTAAGGATGTTATTGGTCGTGGTGGAGAAATGATTACAAAGATTATTTTAGAAGCAAGTCATGTTAGTACAGTCAATGATAAGGATGCTGTTAAGGTAGATTTAGAAGATGATGGTAGAGTAATTATTTATCATACTGATGATGATATTATTCAAAAAACCAAAGAAATGATTTTAAATGTAGTAAGAGAAGTAGAGTTTGGTCATATTTATACTGGACGTGTTGTTAAAGTAGAAGAGTTTGGATGTTTTGTAGAGTTATGGCCAGGATGTGAAGGTTTGGTTCATGTTTCACAGCTTGATTATAAGAGAATAGAAAAACCAAATGATATTGTTAAAGTTGGAGATGAGATTGTTGTAAAGTCAATGGGTTATGATAATCGTGGAAGACTTAATTTATCTAGAAAAGAAGCTTTACCTAAGCCAGTAAAAAAAGATAAAGCTAAAGAAAAAAATAATGAATGAAATGTAAAAAAGACCTTTATATAAGAAGAATAAAGGTCTTTTTATAATTATTATTCTACTTGTTTATAGAATCTCTGTGATTTCAAGTTTTTTAGTATAAATTGCAATTTTGATAAAATAATGTTATAATACACTCTAAATTAAAAAAAGGGGCGTTTTTTATGGTTGAAATGATTCAATATATCAATGGACTTTTGGTTCAAATGATTCCTCAAATTCCATGTATTAAATTAAGTAATAAAAAGATACATCTTTTGGCTCATGAAATTAGTAAAGAATTTATGTTGAGTGAAAAGAGTAAAACAGAACAAAATGCTTATATTTTTACCAAGTGTTATTTAAGAAACCATCTTATTGCTAAGATGATGCAAAATTCTTCTGTTTTAAATCAATTTATGGAGCCTTTTTTTCCTATTTATACTAAGATAAACTCTTCTTTGCGATTACAAGATAATTTTCGTAACCTTTATTATTTTTGGGAGGCTATATTTAATGGAGTTTTAGCTTATAGTGATAACAAAAGTTTGGAAGATACAATTTCTTATTTTTATCATTCCTATGTTCTTGATATTTTAAATGTAAATGAAGATTATTTAGAATATTTTAAAAAATTATATTATACCGTTTATTCAAAATCAATCGTAGAGCCAAGAACATTTACTAATTGTTATAAAATTGGCTTTTATAATGTTTTTCTTGGGTATGATAAGAAACTTATTCGAAAAATTGTTGAACGTTATAAAATTGTGAATCCAAGATATTATCAAGTTATAATGAAACGTCATGGAAAAAAATTGAATGAATGGAATGTTTTGTCTGTCAAAGAGAATCAGATTTATCATAATGCTTTGGCATCAATTGAAAAAGTTTTGAATCGAGATGTTGAAAATTGGCTGCAAACTTCTGTTGGTAAAACTTTATATTTACGTCATCCTCAAGATAATCCAGCTGTTATTGATGATATTGTTTCTTTTTATAGTAGTTTTTTTCCAAAAAGATATCACGTTCTTTTGAAAAGGCATGGGAAATCATTTTTAGAATGGAATTCTATGACTCCTGAAGAAAATACTGATTATGTCATTGCTAATAATGATATTGATCGTTTGCAAAGTATTAGAAGAGAGCACTTTGATGAAATGAAGATTTTTTGTAAGGAAACATTTAAACAAGATCCTATGATTATTAGCATTATTAAAAAGAAACGCCAAGGTATGGAAGTATCAAAGATTGCTTTGGAATATCAAATTAGTGTAGAGCGAGTTTATGAGATTCTTGCTCAAAATATATTATTATTTGGGTATAAAGCAACTCATATTATTTATGAAATTCTTGTTTCTAGTTCCAAGGGTATTGAATATTTAAAAGCAAGTCAGCAGTTTAATTATTTTATTCGTTTACCTTGGTATCGATCTATTCAACTTATTCCTCTATTACGTTATATGTTGCGGAATTATCCAGAAATTCAAGAACGTGCTGAAGAAGAGTTAAAACATTTGTTGCATGTTCAAAGATTTAATGAAGATTATGCCAAAAGATATGCTGTTGATATAAAAACTGAGAAAAAGCCAGTGAAAAAGGAAACGGACAAGAAAAAGATGAAAGATATGTTAGTTGATAGTTCTTTTTTTGATAATTTTTCTGGAGAGGATCCTATACTTATTACGCGAATTGTGGAGAGATTTAAAGTTATTCGTCCAAACTATTATGACATAATTGTAAAACGCCATGGAGAGTCTTTATTAAAATGGAATCCATTAAATCAGCCCGATAATGCTAAATATAATAATGCATTCAAAGCAGTCCAAGGATATTTGTTACGAACAGATCTTGAGAATTGGCTGAATGATAGTTTATTTACGCGTATGTCGCATGTTTCTCCAAAGGTTATTCAAGGAATGATGCCAAATTATCGTCTTTTAAAACCGCAACATTATAATAGTATTGTAAAACGTCATAATGAAGATTTTCTTAGTTGGAATAATATTTCTGAAAACACTTTAGCTTTAAATTATACTTCAGCCATGAAATATTTTAATTCTGCTTTTCCTAGGATTGAACAAGATATTCCTAAGTTTCAAGCTCTTTTAAAGGAATCTTTATTGGAACAAAAAGATATGATTTGTTTTATTAGGGATAAACGAAAAGGTTTATCTACAGAAGATATTTCTATGAAATATCATATTGATACCGAAAAAATATATGAGGTTTATGCGAAATGTTTATTTGCTTTTGGTTATGATTGTATTCCTTTAATTCAAGAAATTTTAACAAATAGTCAGCATGGTATGGAATATCTTCATCAAAGTACACATTTTAAAGCTATGATTGATGGTAGATATTTATCAAAGCTTAATGTTTTAGATGTTCCAAAATATATGTTTCCAAATAATGTAGATTATCAAGAATATTTGCAACAAGAGTTAAGAAAATATTATCCAATTTCAAAGAAAAGAAAAATTGCTTAGTTGAAAAGTTCCTATGGAACTTTTTTTTATTATTAAAAAAACCATTTTATTTATGGTTTTCTTTTAGGTATAGATCATAATATTCATCGAAGGTGATTCCTTTTTCGTGGACATCTGTTGCGACATCAACTCCTAAAAAACGAAGATGCCAAGGTTCTTCAATGTATCCTGTGATAGGAGTAGATCCTTTTGCATAACGCACAATAAAGCCATATTTGTAGGAATTGTTTAACATCCAAGTATAATGTTCATCAGTTAAGTTGTCTGATAGACCATCACTTCTAATATCAACAGCCAGTCCAAGTTCATGTTCTGAATGTCTAGGTCTAGCTGAATATGTGTCAGCAGCAGAGGTACCATCTCTTTTGGCATAATTGGTGTAAAGATTGTTTTGATAAGCTTTGGTTCTATAGGCACTGAATGGATAGAATTTTACATTATCTAGTAAAGCGGCACTTTGTAAGTTTTCATAAGCTTCAGCAGCTTCTTTTCGTAGTTTATAATTTTTATTAATACTAAGACTTGTTAAATCTTCTGGAACATAGTTTTCTGGAAGACCACGATATTTGTTTAAAAGTGTAGTATAAGAATCAGGATCTTTTATTGTTTCAATTTCAGAATAGAATTCTAAATCTAGACCGATATTAACTTTTGTTACAGCGTCATTCACACTCACTTTTTTTTCTTTTTGATATGTTTCATATCGATCAATTTTGTCTACTTCCATGTTGCTGATTTTAAAGTATTCTTTTAAGTCAATGTAATCCATTTCTGTTAATTTCTTCTGATTAGTATCATTTAAGTATTCGAAGATGTTATTGATTTCTTCCGCATTGTAGTTTTTGTTTAAAAATAAATTTACTAAATTAGCAAAATCTTCTCTTTCTTGAAGATTTATTTTGATATACTCTTTTAAATATTCTGATTTATACTTATTTTCTTCAATCATTTTTTCTACTGTTTGAGAATAATCTTGTTTCATGATTTCATCATAGATATTTTGTTCTTTCATGGTTGTTATCACCTCTTCAGAATATAATATGTTTTTATTTTCTTTTTTAGTCCAAAGGGGCTTGGTAATTCCTAATATTCCTACAATTATGATTAAAACTGATGTAATAATTTTTAAATTTTTTTTCAATTTTTTCTTTTTTTTCATATTTTTCACCTTAACAATATTATATCATGAGCTTTTTAAACTCATGCATTTTTTGACAATCTTTACATTTTTTGTGAATACTTTATTTTCTTTTTCATATTTTTTAGGGAGGTGGAGTATGAAGAAATTATTGGCAGTAATTTGTTGTTTTTGGGCGTTTTTACCTGTAGTTTTTGCAGAGGAGGATTTAGCTCCAAATAGTAAAAGTGCAATTTTAATTGAGGTGAGCACGGGAAAAGTGTTGTTTGAAAAAAATAGTGATGAAAAGTTAGCACCAGCTTCGATGACTAAGATTATGAGTATGCTTCTTATTATGGAAGCAATTGAATCTGGAAAACTATCGCTTGATGATTCTGTAATGATTAGTAAAAATGCTGCAAGTATGGGTGGAAGTCAAATTTTTTTACAGGAAGGTGAATCTTATAAAGTTTCAGAACTTTTAAAGGGTATTGCTATTGCTTCTGGAAATGATGCAGTGGTAGCTATGGCAGAGAAAGTTGGAGGAAGTGTTGAATCTTTTGTTGCCATGATGAATGAAAGAGCAAAAGGACTAGGATTAGTTAATACTCATTTTGATAATCCTCATGGTCTGGATTCTCCAAATCATTATAGTTGTGCAAGAGATATGAGTATTATGGGAAGAGAACTTGTGAAACATGAAAAAATATTAGAATTTACAAGTATTTATGAAGATTATTTGAAGAAACCAGATGGTAGTAGTACGTGGCTTGTCAATACCAATCGGTTGGTTCGGTTTTATAATGGGGTAGATGGACTTAAGACTGGTTTTACAGGAACAGCAGGTTATTGTATTACTACAACAGCAAAAAAAGAAAATATGCGTATTTTATCCGTAGTAATGGGAGCAGAAACTAGTGACTTACGAAGCAACGATACTGTTAATATGTTAAATTATGGCTTTAATACTTATCAAATTCAAAAAATACTGGATGAGGGGACTTCTTATGGCGAAATATATATTCCTTCTGCTAAAAAAGAAAATGTTTCTGTTTCTTTAAAACAATCTATAACAGATTTGAAAAAGGTTACAGATCCTGAAAAGAAGTTTACTTCTGAAGTAGAATATTTTTCTGTTGAGGCACCTTTGAAAGCAGGAGATATTGTAGGAAAAGTTCGAATTAAAGATGAATCATTAGAAATTTCTTATGAAGGAGATTTAATTATTTCAGAAGATATTCCGCGTGCTAATATTTGGGATTTTTTTAAACGTAATTTTCGTTATTTTACTTCTCTTTATTAAAAAAACTAAACTCAATGAGTTGGTTTTTTTATTTTATTTCTATATGATTATTCATTCGTTTTAATTTACTTTTAATTGACATTTTATTTTCTTTTTTCTAATATTTTTGTGTCTTTTTAGTATAATGATTATAGGTGATTTTGTGGCAAAGAAAACAAAGAAAAAAATAAAAAAATCTGTTATCTTTCGGGGGTTTTCTCTTTTATTTTTTTTGATTAGTGTAATCATTGTTTTTCATGTCTATCGTTTGGGAGTTCTTCCTATAAATTATTTTTTGATTTTTATTGGAATTTTATTGGCTCTTAATTTTTTGATATATCAAATGGTAGGTAGTACTCATTGGAAGAAGCGAATGATTGGTTCTTTTTTAGCCCTCTTTTTTAGCATTATTTTAGGAGCTGGCATTTTTTATAGTTCTACTACTTTACAATTTTTAGAGAGTGCCTTTCAAAGTAGAGAACGAATTGAAAATTATCAAGTCTTAGTTTTAAATTCTAGTAATTATGGAAGCTTAAAAGAATTAAAAGGTGGTAAGATTGGTGTTCCTTTTGCTAATTTTTCTGAAGGTGCACGAAAAATGCAAGAGGAGTTGAGAAAAAAAACAACACTTACGCTTCAAGAAAGTGAAAACTCTAATTTGGTTGAATCATTACTTCATAAAAATTTACGGGTGATTGTAATGGAAGAAGCTCAAAAAAATCTTTTTGTAGAAATGAATGAAGAATTTAAAAATGAAGTGAAAGTATTAGAAACGATTTCGGTGAGTGTTCCAAATAAGGTGAAGAAACGCGATACAAAACTTACTAAAGATTCTTTTCATATTTATGTTTCAGGAAATGATGAGTATGGAACTATTAATCAGGTTTCTCGTAGTGATGTTAATATGATTCTTACCGTAAATCCAATAACGCACAAGGTTCTTTTAACTTCTATTCCAAGAGATTATTATGTTACTTTAGCAGGTATGAATGATGCCAAAGATAAACTTACGCATGCCAGTTTATATGGTATTGATACTTCAGTGAAGACACTTGAAAATTTACTTGATATTTCTATTGATTATTATGTTAAAATTAATTTTTCTTCTTTGGTTTCTTTAGTTGATGCTGTCGATGGTGTTGAAGTGGAGAGTGATGAAGCCTTTACTGCTCATTATTATGATGAGCCAGTGGATGAGTGGGTGACTTATACATTTAATGAGGGAATAAATCAATTAAATGGGAAACAGGCATTGGCTTTTTCAAGAGAAAGAAAGAGTTTTACTTTGGGTGATCGCGCACGAGCGAAACATCAGCAAATGGTTTTATCTGCTTTAATTCATAAAGTTTCTAGTCCTTCTATTTTAAAGAACTATACAAAGCTTTTAAATGCTTTAAATGGAAGTTTTGATACCAATTTAAGTTATGAGGATATTTTATCTTTTTTACAATATCAGATTGATAAGAATCCTTCGTGGACGATTGAATCTAATGTATTAGAAGGAACAGATGGTAATGAACATGTTTATTCAATGTCTTCCACTACTTATGTTATGAAACCTTCTTTAGAAAGTATTGAAGAGGCTAAGAAGAGTATTCAAATTATTTTAAAAAATGAGTCTTAATTTTGAATAAATTGCAAACTTTTTATAATATTTGTCGAAGTTGTTTCGGCAAATATTTTTTTGTTCTATATTTTTGTTGTAAGGAGATATTGGAACATGTTATACATGGATTTAGAGTATTGTAAGGGTGTTTTGTTTGTACGACTTGATGGAGCTTTGACAAAAAGAAATACATATCGTATTAATAATTATTTGGCGCCAGTGTTGAAGAAACATCGCATCAAGTTTTTGGTATATAATTTGTTTTCGGTTGTCAATGTGGATGATGCTGGAATTGATGCGCTTTTAAGAACAAAACATGCTATTAAGAGTAATCATGGATCGGTTTATTTATGTGAAGTACCAGAACATTTGAAAAAAACTTTTAAAAGATTACGTGTTAAGGAAACGGAGAGTGAGCTTACTGCTTTGAATATTTTAAAGGTTTAGGTGAAAATATGACAGAAGCAGATGTGGTTTTAGAAAATGAATGGTTGATTCAAAAAGTTGCGAAACGTTTTTATAATGTAGAATATGAAGATTTATATCAGGCAGGGGTGGTTGGACTTCTTCATGCTTTACAAAATTATCATAGTGATGGAATGACAAAGTTTTCGACTTATGCATTTCCTTATGTATTTGGAGAAATGTATCAAACAGTATTTAAGAATCAAAGCATTAAGCTTAGTAAAGATGTGTTAAGGACTTATCAAAAGATTGAAATGGCCAGAAGTGCTTTAGCACAAAAATTACATAAGGTTCCTACGTATGATGAAGTTGCTCTTTTTTTAGAAATGGATCCTTTATTGGTTTCACAAATTGTTGTATCAGGAAGTTATATGATGATGAGTTTGGATGATACTGCATTAGGAGAAGAGAGACAATTTTATGAAACTGTATCAAATGAAGAAGTGTTATCTTTGGATGACAAATTAACTCTTTTTGATAGTATATCTACTTTAAACCCAGAAGAACAAAAGATTATTGAATATCGTTATTTTGAAGATTTGACACAATCTGAAATTGCTGATAGATTAAATATGACACAAGTAATGGTATCAAGATATGAAAAGAAATCCTTGCAAAAAATGAGGTCTTATTATAATAGGGCAGCTTAAGCAAAAAATTCTAACAAAATGTTAGAGTTTTTTTATGTGTGTTGATAATTTCAAAGTTAATTGAAAAGTGTTTGTAATAGGTGTGGGGAAATTAATTCTTGTTTTTGTATATCATTGGTGTATTACATTTAGAATAGAGGTATTTGTTATGAAGTTAAAAGTTTTTCGTGAGTATAGTAAAAAGAAACAAGTGCTATTTGTAGGATGTCTTGTCGTTATTCTTTTCATGGCTGCTATTTATATCTATCGAACATATGCGATTTATCAAGAACGAGAAGATTTTGATGTGATTAAAGGTAATGTTCCAGATCAAAATTATGATGTTTATTTTTCTTATGTTTTGAAAAGTGAAGACGGAAGTGAAGAATTGCTTTCATCTATCCCTCAAGATAAGAATTATAATGTCTCGATTCATTGTGATAAAGGTGCGAATGGTTTTTGGAACTATGAGCTTTGGGGACCACAAATTACTAATATTACACAGTCGAGAACAAAATGTAGGGTTCAATTTGAGGCTCCTATTAGGTTACTTACTGATATTATTCAGAATGCTCCTTTTGTTTCTTCTGGTGATGGTTTATATGAAGTAGAACATACAGATGCTGAAATCTCTTATACTAGTGACAGCAGTGCAATTAATCATTTAAAGCAAGTAGAATATCGTTATGCAGGAAAAAATCCTCATAATTACGTTTTATTTAATGATGAGCTTTGGAGAATTATTGGTCTTGTAAATACACAAGAAGGACAAAGAGTTAAAATTATTCGAAATGAGAGTTTGGGTTATTATTCAACTGATAGTAGTATTTCATCTATAAATAATGATGGTGGAATTAATGAATGGAGTCAAACTGACATTATGAAGTTATTAAATCCAGGGTATGAGAGTGAAAGCATCGGTGGAAGTTTGTATTGGAATCGATTATCGGGAAATTGTTATATTAATTCTTCTTCTGTGACAAAAGAATGTAATTTTAGAGATATTGGATTATTACCTTCAGCAAAAGGAATGATTGATTTAATTACTTGGAATTTAGGAACCATTATTGGGGATTATACTTCTCTTGGTACAACATTGAATCTTTATAGTTCAGAAAGAAGTGGTAATATTGGAAAGCAATGTAAAGAATCAAATACTTGTAATGATACAGAACTTCGTAAAATAAGTTGGCGAGGTTATCTTGGACTTGTGTATCCTTCTGACTATGGATATGCTACTAGTGGTGGAGATATTTCTAACCGTAGTACTTGTTTAAATTCTGCTTTGCATTCTTATCCAGAGGATTGTTATTTAAATAATTGGATTAATAGTGTTGAAGGAATAGCAACTATAACTCCTCGTCCTATTTCTAATGATGCTTATGGTTTTTTTCGAATAAGTTATGATGGAAGCCAAATTGGTGGAACAATTGCGTCCTTTCCTTCTTCTATTGTTCCTACCTTATATTTAAAAAATAGTGTTAAAGTTGTAAATGGTAATGGTGAAAAAGAAACTCCTTATGAACTGATCATTTAAGGCTTCTTTTTTTCTGTGTAATAATCTAATAAAATAAAAAAAGTTTTTGTATAAATTTTTTTTCTCTTTTCATACTAGAAATGAGGAGGAAAATTATGAATCAAGATGAATATAAAAAGTTGGTTGATGAGCTGACTCCAAAAGAAAATAAATTAAAAAATGCTTTGGTTGCTTTTTTGGTTGGTGGTCTTATTGGATTTGTTGGGGAAGTAATTATTCATATTTTAACATCATCATTTGGATTGGAATCAATAGAGGCTTATACATGGCTTTGCATTTTGCTTATTTTTGTTGGAAGTTTTCTTACTGCATTAGGATTCTTTGATAATTGGGTAACACGAGTGAAGGCAGGACTTATTGTGCCAACTACTGGTTTTGCTCATTCTATTACAAGTTCTGCTTTAGATTATAAGAAAGAGGGACTGATTACTGGACTTGGTGCTAATTTTTTCAAATTAGCAGGTAGTGTATTACTTTATGGAATCATTGCTGCATTTTTTTTATCAATTGTGGGGGTGATATTCTATGGATAGTATAAAATTTAGTAATGTTTATGTTAAAGATTCTTTTAGTGTTGTTGGACCTTTAGAAAGTGAAGGACAAATTAAGAATTTACATTTAACAATGGACGATTATTATTATCATGAGAAAACTTTTGAACAGGCTGAGATTAAAATGCAACGAGTTGTTATTGATAATTTATTGCTTCGTAATAAATTATTGGAAAGTGATATCGATTATTTAATAAGTGGAGAACTTTCTAATCAACTTGCAATTAGTAGTTATGCTGCTAAAAATTATCGTATTCCTTTTTTGGGAGTTTATAGTGCTTGTGCATCTTTTGTGGAAGGTATGATTTTTGGAAGTAAGTTATTAGATGGTAGGGGAAGTAGAAAGGCTATTGTTTTAAGTTCTAGTCATAATTTAAATGCTGAAAAACAATTTCGTTTTCCTATTGAATATGGTGCCCCAAAACCTAAGACTACTACATTTACAGCAACTGCTTGTGTTGGATCCATTTTAACTCGTGATAATACAAATTTGAAAGTAGAAGGGGCTACTGTTGGAACCGTTATTGATTTGGGGTGCAAAGATGCTACTCATATGGGGGCTGTAATGGCTCCTGCAGCAGCACAAGTGTTGATGCAACATTTAAATGATTTTCGAAGAACTGTAGATTACTATGATGTTATACTTACTGGTGATCTTGGAAGTGTTGGGGCAACTATTTTTCGTGAGTATTTAAAACGGAGCTATGGAATAAAGATTAAAAATCATGTTGATGCCGCTAAGGAGATTTATTTAGATAGTCAAGATGTTTATGCAGGAGCAAGTGGACCTACAGCTTTACCTTTAGTTTTGTTTCACAAAATCGTAAAAAATAATCGTTTTAAAAAGATTTTAATTATTGGGACTGGGTCTTTGCATAGTCCAACATTAGTAAATCAAAAAATTACAATACCAGCCATTGCACATGCAATTAGTTTGGAGGTTTTAAAATGATATTTTTGAATGCTTTCTTGTTATCTGGATTTATTTGTATGCTTGGACAGCTTATTTTAGATAACACAAAATTAACACCAGGACATGTAACCAGTATGTTTACTGTATTTGGAGCTATTTTATCTTTTTTTGGAATTTACCAAAAATTAATTCAATGGGCTGGTGCAGGTGCTACAGTTGTTATTTCTAATTTTGGTCATCTGCTTTATCAAGCAGGGATTGAAGGTTTTTCAGAGTTTGGTATTTTAGGATTTTTCTCTGGGCTTTTAACAAAATCTTCTGCTGCTATTGTAAGTGCTGTTATTTTTTCATTTATACTTACTTTATTTTTTAAACCAAAAGATTAAAGCTTTTGGTTTTTTAGTGTTCTAAAGTAAAAAGTTTTATAAGAACGTTGATATATTTTTAATAGT
>CAJUGF010000036.1:0-4352 GCA_910585915.1 uncultured Bacilli bacterium
AGTAGAATCTAATTATTCATAGTGGTGCGGTTGAGATTTCAATTAAAAAAAAAGCTTCTAATTAAGAAGCTTTTTATATGTTTTCTAACTTGACACTTACTATTTTTGATACTCCTTGTTCTTGCATTGTAATGCCATATAATGTATCTGCATATTCCATTGTTCTTTTTTTATGAGTGATTAGTATAAACTCACTCTTTTCTTTTTTACTTTGTAAGTATTTTCCAAAAGTGTCGACATTAGCTTCATCTAACGCTGCTTCCACTTCATCTAATATACAAAATGGTACAGTTTTAACATTTAATATGGCAAATAAAAGAGCAATTGCTGTTAATGTTTTTTCTCCTCCACTTAATAATGCGATGTTATTTAGCTTTTTCCCTGGAGGTTCTGCAACGATTTCAATCCCAGTTTCTAATAGATCTTCTGGATTGGTCAGTTTTAATATACCATTTCCACCTTTGAAAAGCTTTTTGAAAACATCACTAAATTCTTCACTAATTTTCTGAAAAGTTTCAAAAAATTTTTCTTTCATTATTTCATCCATTTCGTTTATCACTTCAATAAGATTATCGCTACTCTTTTCTAAATCGGCTTTTTGCTCTATCAAAAAATTGTATCTTGTGCTTAATCTTTCATATTCTTCAATACTTCCTAAGTTAACATTTCCTAATTTATTCATCTCTTTTTTCAAACGTTCTACTGTGGATTTAGCAATATCATATTCCATTTCTAGTGGATAATCTGTAATTGCTTTTTCATAAGTTATATTATAGTTATCACTTAAAGATACTAATAAGTTATCTAATAAAATATCTAATTTTCCCAAACGAATTTCTTTTTCTTTTAAATCTTGTTCTAATTTATTTTGCACACTATTTTTTTCTCGAAATTCTTTTTCAAAAGATGCAATCGATGATGAAATTTCACTTTTTCTATTTTTATCTTCTTCTAAGTCTTTTTTGATGATCTCACTTTGCTTTTCTAATTTTTTTAATTCTTCTAAAATATTTAGAAGTTGGCTTTCCAAAGTATTCTCTAATAAATTGGTTGTTCCTTCTAATTCTTTTTGAAGGTTGGTTATAGTTTTTTCTAATTCTGCTAAATTGATTCTTTTTTGAGCTAATTCTTCTGTTAAAATGATATTTTGTTTTTCTAAGTCATTTCTTTCAGTTACCGCTTTTTCAATTTGGTCTCTAATATTTTTTTCTTCTTCTTTTCTTTTTTCTAATTCTTGACTTAAATCTTTTAATTGACTTTTTTTCTTTTCTAATTCTATTTTATCATTTAACATGCTGTTGTTTTTTTTGAAGGATCCTCCAGTCATTGATCCTCCTGTGTGAAGAATTTCTCCTGTCAGCGTTACAATTCGATATTTGTAAGCAAGCTTTTTTCCTAATGCATTCATTGTGTCAATATTATCAACCACTAGGATATTTCCTAATTGATTTTCAATAATATTTTTGTATTTTTCATTATATTTGATTATGTTGGATGCTATGCCAATTAAACCATGTGTACTTTCAATTTCCGCTTGTGTTTGATTGTCGATTTTTTTCCCTTTGATAATATTTAATGGAAAAAAAGTTGCTCTTCCTAGTTTGTTTTCTTTTAAGTAGTCAATGGCTTTTTTCGCTACTGTTTCATTTTCTGTCACTACAAAATTAGCACTGGCTCCAAGAGCTGTCTCAATGGCTTCAATATATTTTTCTTCTATTTCTATCAATCTTGATATGGTACCATGAATACCTTCTAATCGCGGATTATTTAAAACATTTTTCACTGCGCTTGGAGTCTTGATATCACTTGAAATGTTATTTTCTAAGATATCTATTTGATTTTTTGTTTCCCATATTTCTCTTGTTATATTGTTTTTGCTATTAGTTATATTGGTTTCTTTAATACGATTTAGCGATATTTCTCCTTCTTTTTCTTGAAGTTTTTTAAATATTGCATCTCTTTTTGTAGTAAGAGTTTTACTATCTAGCATTAGTAATTCATATTTTTTATTTAATTCTAGTTCTTCTTCTTTTAGCTTTAAAACTCCTTCATTCACTTTCTCTTTATCTACTGTATATTTTTGACGTTCTAGTGTTATATCTTTTTCACTTGTTTTGGCAGCAATTTGCTCTGTAATTTTTAGTAGTTCGTTATTTTTGTTATTGATGTTTTCTTCAATTTTTAAATTTTCTAAACGAAGCAGTTCTAGGTTGCTAGTATTTTTGGTACTTTTGCTTTGCAGTTCTAATACCTTTGTTTGTAATTCTTCTATTTCCTTTTTGATATTTTGGTATTCTTCATTTTTCGCTTTGATATCAGTCGCAATGAATGATATTTCTAATTCTTCTAATTCTTTTTTGATTGATAAATACTTTTTAGCAACTTCGCTTTGTTCTTTTAAAGGTAATACTGTCATTTCTAATTCTGAAATAATTAATCCAACTTTTTCTAAGTTATCTTTTGTTTTTTCAAGCTTTCTTAATGATTCCATTTTTCTTTTTTTGTATTTTAAAACACCCGCTGCTTCTTCAAAAATGCCTCTACGTTCTTCTGGTTTGCTATTTACAACTGTTTCAATGCTTCCTTGGCTGATAATATTAAAGGAATCAATTCCTGCCCCACTATCTAAAAAAAGATTTGTAATATCTTTTAATCTTACTTTAGTATTATTTAGAAAATATTCATTTTCTCCTGTTTGATAAACAACTCGTTTAATTTCTAGTTCATTTAAATCGCTGTTTAAGTAGTGATCACTATTATCAAATGTTAATGATACTTCAGCTCGTTTTAGTGGCTCTCGTGATTTACTTCCAGCAAAGATACAATCTGTCATAGCTCCCACACCACGAAGTGACTTTACTGATTGTTCCCCTAAAACCCAACGAACTGCGTCAACAATATTACTTTTTCCAGAACCATTTGGACCTACAATTGCCGTAATGTTACTTTTAATTTCAATGTCAATTTTATCGGCAAAGGATTTAAAACCATGAGCTTTGATGCTTTTTAATTTCATATTCTCTCTTCACCTGCACTTTTATCGATGGCATTTTTAGCTGCATTTTGCTCTGCTTCCTTTTTACTCTTGCCAATACCACTACCATAAGTCATGCCATCAATTTTAACTTCTACTTCAAATCGTTTATCATGGGCAGGTCCACTTTCATTTACTAAAATATATTCTAGTGATTTTTTGTCTGTTTGAACCATTTCTTGTAGGGCTGACTTGTAATCTCCTAAAAAGTTTTTATGTTCTTTAATGTAAGGAATGATTATTTGATCAATATATTTTTTTGCTATATCAAATCCTTGATCTAGATAAATTACACCCAAAACTGCTTCGAAAATATCTGCTATAATAGTATCATTTATATTGTTTTGTTGTCCGTTGCCCACTTTAATATATTTTATTATATCTAATTCTTTGGCATAAGTAGCTAGGGCTCTTTCACATACAAAGGATGCTCTAATTTTACTCATATCTCCTTCTTTATAATTGGTTTCTTTATAAAAATACTCACTAATAATTAATTCTAAAACTGCATCTCCTAAAAATTCTAGTCTTTCGTAATTTTCACAATGATGTTCATTTGAATAGGAACTATGGATAAATGCTGTTTCTAAAAGTTTTTGGTTTGTTATTTGGATATTCATTTTTTTTAGGAAGTCCATTTTTTCAAGCCTCTTTTCTTTTTTTATTATACAAAAAAAATGACACATAAGCAAAAGTTATTTTACTTTAAATCATTTGTGTAGTAAAATGTTCTTGGGTGATTTCATGGGTCATATACTCATTTTTTTTATCCGCATTTATCAAATCATACCTTTTTCATCTCATCAGATGTGTCGTCATATTCCGACTTGCTCTAATTATATGATTGAAGCAATACAGATTTATGGATGGTATCATGGATGCCGTTTGGGTATGAAGCGATTAGTTAAGTGTCGCCCAGGTGGAACGTATGGTTTTGATCCTGTTCCTAAGAAGGAGGAAAAGTTTTGAAAAAGACAATAATGACTTGTCTACTCTTTGGACTTGTCTTGTTTTCTTCAGGGTGTTTTGGAAGAAATAAAATGGAAAATGCAACGATTCACACTACAGTGTACCCTATTCAATATTTTGCTGAAGTTCTCTATGGAAACCATTCCAATATTTCAAGTATTTATCCTGATGGTGCTAACATTTTAAATTATGAATTAACTGATAAGCAAAGAAATACTTATAGTAAAGCTGATGTATTTATTTATAATGGTGCAACTGATGAAAAACAATTGGCTAAAGATTTTATTTCTAATAATCGACGTTTGCAAATTATTGATGTTGCTTATGGGTTACGCTATAAATATGCTCC
>CAJUGF010000036.1:4362-14660 GCA_910585915.1 uncultured Bacilli bacterium
GGCTTAGTCCTAACAATGCGCTTATGCTCGTTTCAAATATTAAAGACAATTTAAAAAGTTTTATTGATAGTAAATTTATTAATGAAGAGATTGATAATAATTATAAGGATATAGAAGAAATTTTATCGCTTCGCGATGCAGAGATTCGTAGCATTGCTAGAACCGCTTCACAAAAAGGGCATAATACCTTAGTGGTTTCTTCTAATGCTTTTCGTTTTTTAGAAGATTATGGATTTCAAATTGTTTCTCTGGAAGACATTTCTGATGACGGAAATATCAATGTTTTAAAGAAGAATTATTCTAATGGAACTTATAAGTATCTTTTTATGAAAGCAAATGAAGAAGTTAACGAAGTGATAAATGATTTAAAAAGTAGTGGGGCTAATCTTATTACTGTAAATACAATGGAAACTTTAAATGATGAAAATCGAAAAAATAATGATAATTATTTAACAATCATGCAAGAATTTATCGAGAATATAAAAAATACCGTCTTAAGTTAGATGGTATTTTTTATATACTTTTTCATTGTTCTTTGAGGATGAAACAAATTAAAACTCGGCTTTTAGCCGAGTATTTTATCATTTGGTGACCCGTACGGGATTTGAACCCATGAATGCATGCGTGAAAGGCATGTGTGTTCAACCACTTCACCAACGGGCCATTACAATATGGTGGGCTTGGGGGGACTTGAACCTCCGACCTCACGCTTATCAGGCGTGCGCTCTAACCAGCTGAGCTACAAGCCCATATCTGCCAATGACTATTTCATTTTACCTTATAAAATAGCTTTTGGCAAGATATTTTTTCTGAATTTTTTGCTTTTTTTATTTTTTCTAGCTAATTTAGGCTATAAATTCTTTCTTTTCTAGTTCTTATGTTAACTTTTCCACTTTGTCTATTATATATTCTTTGGTTTCTTCTAAAGATAAGCCTAGTACTCTTCCAAATTCTCCATATAGATCATTTTCTGCTTGTTCTAAATAAAAATTATCTTTATCTCCTATTTTCTTTTTATTCTCCACTCTCTTTTTGTTGCGCAAATAAGTAGTTTTAATTACCTTAATCAAGTCTTCATGCAGTCCTGAATTGAGCAGTTTCTTATATTCTTGTTCCAATAATTTATCTTCTGTCTCAATGACACCAATATTTGGAATTTCTTGAATAATTTTTTCAACATCTTTTTTTGTAATTAATTTTCGAATGAACGACGAATCTTTTGGTATCTGAATCTTTAAAGAGGAATCCCTTTCTGGTATTAAAACAAAATAATCTAATCCATTCATATAATTTTCTTTAATTTCATCTACTATGCAAACATCTCTTTTATAAACTAAATAATCTCCTACTTGAAACATATAAACCTCCCTAACAAAAAAACGAACATTTTTTTATTCATATTTCTCGTCTATTGCTGGTTATTATAACACTTTTCTTATTTTTTTGTAAGGCTTTTATTTATTTTTGACAAAACGGCTTGATGTTCTTGGCTCCCTAAATTTTCTACAGGATTTATCTTTGTAGACATTTTTTGATACTTTAAACTTAAAATCTTCTTTACTGATATATCTATTTGTTCTTCCTTGACTTTTTGCTCTCTTATTAATTCTTTAATATATTCTATTGCTTTCTCTGGATTTATAGGCATAAGCAATAAATCCACCCCAGCATTAAGCGCTTTTTCATAAATTTCCTTTTCACTATAATTATCTGTAATGGCTTTCATGTTTAAAGCATCTGTAATTATGAGTCCTTTATATTGCAATTCTTCTTTCAAAAGGTTTTGAATAATTTCTTTTGAGAGTGACGCTGGGGTATTATCATTTGAAATATTTGGAACAGCAAGATGTCCTATCATTATCATTTCGGCGTTATTTTTTATGGCTTCTTGAAATGGTATTAATTCATTTTGATATAATTCTTCTTTTGTTTTATTTAATACTGGTAAATCATAGTGGGAATCCACTTCGGTGCTGCCATGGCCTGGAAAATGTTTGTAGACAGGAATCACTCCGTGTTCTTCTAAACCTTTTGCTAAAGATACTCCCATCCTTGAAACTAGACTTGCATCAGAGCCAAAGCTTCGGTCTCCAATGACTTGATTTTTTTCATTATCCACAACATCTATTACTGGGGCAAAATCTACATTGATGCCAAAGACTTGTAATTCCTCTGCAATAATAGCTCCAATATCATAGGCGAGCTTTTCATCTTTTGTATCTCCAATGGATTTATTAGAAGGAATTTTAGAAATTTCATAATTAGGTATTTCTGTTAATCTTTGAACTTTTCCTCCTTCTTGATCAATGGATATTAACATTGGAATTTCATTTGTATTCTTGATTTCTTTAATGAGATTACTAGTGTCCTCATAATTAGAAATATTTTCTTTAAAAAGAATGAACCCACCAGGCTTTAGCTTGATTAACGTACTTTTTAAGTCTTCTGTCATCTTTGATGTACGGTTTGATAATACTAGCAATTGGCCAATTTTTTCATCTAGCGTAAGATTATTGAATATTTGATTTATTTGTGATTGTTCTTGTTCCAAGTATGAGGTGTCTTCGAGTGTTATATTTTGTGTTAGTTTAAATGTTCGGCTAATATACATAATGAAAAGTATCGCAATTATAGGAATAAACCATTTGATTATTTTCATTTTTATCATGCTCCTTAATTTTTATATTGTAACATATATTTTGATTATTGTTTGTGAAATATTTTGAGATCGGTTTTCGTTTGATGCAGTAATAATTTCTTTTAAAGTATGCTAGTTTATAATCCTTCTCCATTTTATTAAATACGAATTATAAACTGAATGATTCAGACATTGTGGGATATAAGCCGCAATTGTTTATGATTATCAAGTCTTGTCATATCTCCAAGTAATTTAGTCGCTGCCTTCTCATTTCTTTTAAATGATTCCAAATCTTCTTTGATCAGTTGATTCCATAAACCTTGTTAGATCTTCTAATTTAAAATTATTAATTTGACTTTGCAATTGGTATAAATTTTTTTTAATTATGTTTCCTCTCTTATCTTCAATTAAAACTTCTGTATACTCCGTAGATAACATTGCCAAATTTTTGCACTTAGCAACATCTACACTTAATACTTACTTCATTACTCACTCTTTACTATCTTAAACTAAATTAATAATAGAAATAGAAGTTAAACTGTCGATTTAATATAAAAAATAAGATATAAATATGACATTATTTACATCTTAAAATATACTTGTAATTTGAGTTATAGTTTTAATTATTCTTTTCTATATCTTGCCAATTAGCATTTGATAGAATCTCTGCATTATCTCCTATAAAGGATTTTCCTGCTTCTTCATCATTTTGTAAATGGTATAACATCCATGCGGTCATATATCCATCTGTTCTATTTAGCATATCTTGATGTTCGGCACCAGTTACTCTTGCTCTTATTTTAAACACGTCATTTGTCATGTTATTATAATTTTCAATGAGTGATGACAAAGGTGCTACTCCACCAAATTCATTTGTTATATCTTCTACTACTCGATCGTCTGATTCTCCAGTACCTGCGGACATAAAATCTTCACTCTCTTCAAATAATATATATTATTTCCATCAACTTTAAAACATATGGTATTACATAGGCAATATTAATTAATCAGTTCATACTTAATATATGCAAACCTAACTATTATATCTATTTTTTTAATTCTTTATTTATCACAATTTTTTTAGTTTCTATTGTCATATAAATCAATCATCCTTTCCCTTCTTAAATAACAAAAAAACTAACATTTCTGTTAGTAATTTATTACTTACTCGAAAAGTTCGAGTTTCCTATCTATATGGTGCGTGAGTAAACCACGTTTGGAAATTCGTATTAAGAGCCATATTATATTTTCTGATTTTAGCAATTTTTGTTTAATTTATGTTTGATTAATATACGACTAATTTTTACGGTTTCCAAAACAAGGTCCTTGTTTTATAAGGCTTTGTCAATTTTTGATAATTCACACTTTATTTTTCGTTATGCAAAAAATTATTATTAAAATTTTATAAAAACTTAACTTCTGATTTATTTTCGATTGATTTTTATTATTAACTTCCAGTAGCACATTTAAAAATCAGCTCTAGTCTTATGACTCATTTTATAATGTAATTTACCGAAACCTTTTATCCTATTTCATACTTAAGTTATCATTCTTGTATATATGTTTTCCAAATGTGTCTTTATATTTATTGATAGTCTCATCTACATTAAACCAATATACACTTGTTAGTACTCCATCGCATGGATCAATTTCTGTTCTTCCTAATGTCCCGCCTAGTGCTTGCATGGTTTTTGCAGAACCTATATTATTAACATCACAGTCTAGCATAACTTTATCCAACTTCAACTTTTGTGCTTCCAATAATCCTAAATATAGGTTTATCTTATTATAACCTTTTCTTCTTTCTGTTGGCCGTATCCCATAACCTATATTCCTGCCAAATTGTTTCATTTCTTCTGTTAAATTCCATCTAACATTTATCATGCCTATTATCTTATTGTCATTTTCTCTAATTAGCAAAAAAGTTTTACTTTGACATCTTCCTAGACTTTTAGCATATTCTTCATTTTCCATATTCAAGCATCTTTCTAAAGCTTGTTCAAAAGTATATCCTTCTAATATTTTATCTAAAGAACCAGTGCCGTTAATATCCGAATTATATAGTACAAATTCATTAATATAATCAATTATTTCGTTTTTTCTTTCAATCGAAGGCTTTTCTAAATAAAAACTTTCCATTTTTTCACATCCAACCTTTCATCTATCTAATTAGATCACACCCTATATAACTTCCGAATATTTTATATTTTATTTTCTATCTACCTTTATGATAAAATTTCACTATGGAGGTAGAAAATATGTATAAAAAAAATATGATGAGAGAGTATATTAAAAATTCAGAATTAAGAGTTTTTAATAATAGAATAAAAGTTAGATTATCAAAAGAATTAGCAGTTAAATATGATAATGGCTGTTATAATAATTATTTAAACAATATGGATAAGTGCTTTCAAATGATTGATACATTAAATATACAATATCCAAGCAATGCTCATCCTGTATTTTATGTTTATATTGTTCCAGATGATAGTTATGTAGAATTGTTAAATTTTCCAACAAAATTTGATAAAGGAAATGGTGGCGGAAAGCCAGTACGCTGTTATGATTTAGATGGATTTGGCTCTGCATATGGGTTAAGTCAAAATATGTTGGAAAATAAACCAAGTGAAGAAACTAATATTTCTAGAATTGAAAATGAAATTCATGAATTAGCACATATAGTACATAGTCAATTTTTTAATAAAAACCAGATTATTAGTGAAGGGTTTGCTGAAGCATTACCATTATATGCTTTAGGTTTTGAAGAAATATTTAATGAGCATAGAAATTCAATAATTAATTTAAATGAAAATCAAATTTTTAGTGCTCAAGAAATCCTTAACTCTGAAAAGAATAATTCTTATGGTGTAGAATCAATTCTTCCAAATAGATCATGTTCTTTTAGATTATCGTATATCTCTTCCTATTTATTTGTAAGAGGATGTATGGAAACAATTGTCAAAAAGTATAATTTATCAAAAGAACAGTCAGTACAATATTTTTTAGAAATTGTTATGGGAAGTGATTGTACTAATGAATTTCTGATATATGATGTTGCTGACGCCCTTGATTTACCACGAGAAGAACTTTTAAATGGAAAACAGATGCAATTAGAGATTTTACAATCTTTATCTATGGAAACACCAAGATAAAAAAGATGAAAAAACACTTTTCGTTAATTACATAAAACCATAATAGAAATTTAACTATTATGGTATTTTTTTATTTAGTCTTTTTGTGGAAATTCAAGCACTATTTTTTCTCCGATTTCAAAGAAAAGATTTTCAAAAGAATTACCACATTTAAATTTTATTAAAAATTTATCTGAATCAAATTTAGTTACTTTAAATATATAGTTACTTCCATTTAAAGTAAGGCACCCCTTGTTATCAGAATAACCTATATCAGTTACTTCTTCATACATATCTAATTCTTTTCCTATTTGCATATCTTTAAATTCATCATCTGTAATAGTCAATTCTAAAAGCAAATCTTTACTATTATCTCCCTCATCCACAGTAAAAAATAGACGAGGTGCTATACCAGTTTTAGTTATAGAATGGTATGTTCTAGTAAACTTTCCCCAATGACAATTTAAATTTTAAATTATATTCTTTATCATTAATCTTTATCATAATATTTAGTCACCTCGTATATCAATTGATTTAATTATATCATGTTTTTATTTTTTGTTGTTTATAATTAAATATCTATTTCATGATCATTCTTTTCCTTATCATCATGTTCTTTGCTAAATTTATATTTATCTTTTAAATCATTAAAAGTATCTTCTTTAATAATGCCTTTTTTATATAAGTCTTTGGATACATCAAAGTATTTTTCTCGTTCTTTTTCTTTATCGAATAATTTATCTTTGATTAAAGACATAACTCGTAAAAATTTATCTTTTCAAAATTCTAGGGTATTTTTTAATAAATGATTTTCTTCTTTTAAATCTTTAAATTTTATTTTCTTTTGATAACCATTTATAAATATGTCATCACACTCATCAAATAATAAATAGTCATTACTATTAACTTTTAAGATATGTGGCTTTACATAGGCAATATTAGTGTTTTTAAGTCTAATAATACATTCATTATCAATTTCATATTTTACACTGGCAAATCTACATACCATTTCTACTTTCTTTCTTAATTCTTCACTTATTATAATTTTTTTAGTTTCTATTGTCATATAAATCACTCTCACTTTCTTTCAAACAACAAAAAACTAACATTTCTGTTAGTAATCTATTACTTACTCGAAAAGTTCGAGTTTCCCATCTATATGGTGGGCTGTTAGGGATTCGAACCCTAGACCCACTGATTAAGAGTCAGTTGCTCTACCAACTGAGCTAACAGCCCAAATTGCACTTTTATAGTACCTCTTCTCTATACAGCTAACAAAGGAACTAAAACTTGCAACACACAAATTATAACAAATTATTTTTGTAAATTCAATTCTTAATTTACAGTTTTCAATTTTTTATATCCTGTGTTAAAATACAAATGAGGTTATAATATATGAAAAATAAATATGAGCGTTTATCTAAGCATGATAAAATGGAATGTCGTAATCTTTATTATGCTACTTCTAAAGGAAAGGAAATGCGACTACGACTTATTCGTTTAACTATTACAGGAGTTATTGGCTTATTATTTTCGATCTATCTGGTTGGACAAGGAGTGCTTCAACAAAATATTCACTGGTATGATTACTTGGTATTTGTTCCTCTTTTGATTGCTTCTTTTATTTTTTTAGTTGGATCTTTTGTGATCCGAAAAAAAGTCCTTAATCAATTTGCTATAAAGATTCCAAAATTTAAGAATAAATAGTATCTTAAATAAAGGCATAATAAAACCCCATAAATGGGGATTTTTTTCAGTGGCGGAGCAGAGAGGATTTGAACCTCCGCGCCGGTTACCCGACCTAACGCCTTAGCAGGGCGCCCTCTTCAACCGCTTGAGTACTGCTCCACTTCTAATTACTTTTTCATTTTACAATAGAATGTTGTCTTAGTCAATGGATAAATTGTTATATATTCTTTCTTATTTCTTCATATAATGTATTATGGCAAATTTATCGCAAGTATTACAAGAACTAGAAACAGAAGACTTTATTTGGATTGTTTATTCGTTTATTGTTATTGGAGCATTAGTATCCAATATATTTGAACGAGATTGGCTTCTTAAACACGAAAGAAAAGCTTATAGAGAATTTCATTTTATTAATACGACTATTTTTTTTGTAAGTTTTTTAATTTATTTGTATTTCGTCTGGCTTAGTTATAAACATATAAAGGAAACTAGAAATTATTCCTCTGTTAAAGAACTTTTTTTAAATGAAGCCAATTTTGTAGCTGCTTGTTTGTTTTTGGTTGGCGGTTTTATTTATCTATTTACCGAAATCTCTAGTAATTCTATTAATACTGATCCTCAAGAGCTTATTTAATGGAACGATATACTTTTTTTGGTTCTAATGTTTGACCTTTTATTTTTGCTAGTTCAGAAACTGACACTACTTGGAAGCCACGAACATATAATTCTGGTAATACTTTCTCTACTGCTTCAATTGTTGTATCGTATAAATCATGCATTAATATAATATCACCATCTTCTACTTTATCAATAATACTATGATAAATATGTTCACTATCACGATATCTCCAGTCTTCTGTATCAATATTCCAATTTACAAATATATAGTTCATTGTCTCCTTCATGTTTTCATTAATGTTACCATATGGTGGTCTTAATAGAGTTAATTCTTCTCCTGTAATATTCTTATAAACTAAGTTCGTATTGAATTCTTCTTGTTTTAATTCTTCTTTCTTTAAGCGCTTTAAGTTACTGTGTGTATAAGAATGACTACCGATTTCATTCCCATGCTCCAGTACATATTTTAATGTTTCTGGTTGAAGAGCCATTCTATTTCCTACCATAAAGAAGGTGGCATGCATTTTATTATCTTCTAAAGTATCTACGAGTTTTTTCGTTTTTGCACCACTTGGTCCATCATCAAAGGTAAAAGCTATATATTTTCTCTCATTCTTTAAGTTATTATCACTTTCAACTACTTTTTCATCTTTTAGCTGAACCTTAAAGTTTAAATAATCTTTGATTTCGTGGTAATCAACTGTCAGTGTTAGTTCTTCTGTTGGTGCTGGAGTTATTGTAAAATTTGAATAATAAATTATCAATTCTGTATCTCTTATTTCATAAGCAATTTCTCCTTGATTGCTCGCTAAGATATCTGCTATAAATTTTGGATATTTTTTATATAAAAGTTCTTTTATTTTTTCTTCAAATTGCGGAAATTGTTCTTCTTTAATAAGGTCATTCAGTTCAATTTTGGATCCATTTTCAGCGTCAATGAAATAGCTTATACGCGTACCATCCAGGCGTTCGTATACCATATTGATAAATTTTTTTTCAATTTCTTTTTTTTGAACTAACAAAGCTCCTTCATTTTCTTGTTCAATTAATGAAACTGTCATCTCTACTTTTTGAAGGTTATTGTTTTGCTTTGCTGTTTCTTGAGGCATCAATATTGGTAAAATTAAAAATATGCATGATAGACATGATAATATTATGACACTAATAATTTTTTTTTGCTTGGTCCACTTCATTTTAACTCACCTACTACTTATTTTGCACTATTTTTTTAAAAACATAAGAGATCATTTTTAAAAAAAATACCATTTCTGGTATTTCATTTTCATATTGGCTGCCCTAATTGGATTCGAACCAATGAAATGACGGGGTCAGAGTCCGTTGCCTTACCACTTGGCTATAGGGCAAAAAGAATACATTTTTATTATAACATATCTTTTATTTTTTTCAATTTTTTTTGATGATATACTCTTTGTATTTGTCTCCTTTTTCTTTATAGTTTTTGAATTGATCGTAACTTGGTGCAGCTGGAGATAAAAGACAAATACTTCCTTTTTTGGTTACTCTTTTTGCAAGTTCTACAGCTTCTTCTAATGTATTTACTAAAAACACTTTTGATTTTGGTAAGAATTCACTTATTTTATGTGCAGTTGTTGGCATACATATAAAATGTTCAATTGGGGATTTTGCTAAGTAATCAATTAAAATTTGATAATTTATGCCACGATCCATTCCACCAAATATTAATGTATTCACTTTTTTTAATGTTTCGATGGATTTGATAGTAGCTTCTGGTATTGTCGCTAGTGTATCTACATAATACTCTACATTATTTTGTTCTGCTATTTTTTGAAGCCGGTAATCTAATGGTTCAAATTCTTTTATAGTTTCTTTCATCTTGTCATTGTTTAAACCCATTAATGTTCCTACTAATAGTGCAACAACGATATTCTCGAGATTATGGTTTCCTAACAGTTTTCTAGGATATGATGTACGATAAATTTCTTTTTCTTTATAATATATATTACCTTCTTTTAGGTAAACATCAGAAGGTTCTATATTTTTCATATTCACTGTATATGGTTTGCTTTTAAAGTCTTGTTGCTTTATGAGTTTATTTAATGTTTCGTTATCTGAACAGTAAATCATAAGGTCTTCTTTGGTTTGATTACGAAACATATTTAGTTTTATGTTATGATAGTGTTCTATAGAACCAGCATGATCTAAATGAGATCGGAAGAGCACACGTCAGAACTCCAGTCACT
>CAJUGF010000037.1 GCA_910585915.1 uncultured Bacilli bacterium
GACCACCGAGATCTACACTCTTTCCCTACACGACGCTCTTCCGATCTTAATTCTTTAAATATACTCATGCTTTCACCCGTCTTACTTCATCCATATAAGCACCAATAACTTCTTTGGCACCACCATCCATAATCAAATGTCCATCTTGAACCCAAATAGCACGATTACACAAGTCTTTTACTGAATCCAAGCTATGAGTCACAATAACAATTGTCTTATTACTATCCTTAAACTCTCTTAATTTCTGAAAACACTTATCTTGAAAATGCTGATCACCAACTGCTAAGATTTCATCAATTAACAAAATTTCGGCATCTACATTAATTGCTACTGAAAAAGCAAGACGCATATACATACCTGAAGAATAAGTGCGAACAGGATTATCAATAAACTCCTCCAACTCAGAAAAAGCAATAATATCATCAAGTCTTGCATCAATCTCAGCTCTTGTTAAGCCAAAAATCGAAGCATTAAAATAAATATTTTCTCTTCCAGTAAAATCAGGATGAAACCCAGCTCCCAGTTCTAATAAAGAAGTAAGCTTTCCATATGTAGTAACAGTACCACGGGTTGGATAAATAATTTTTGTCATCAGCTTTAATAATGTCGACTTTCCACTACCATTCGTTCCTATTAAAGCAACCGTCTCCCCCTTTTTAATATCTACATTGATATTTTCTAAAACAGTTCGAATTTCTTTTTTATTATTTTTCCAAAAAATCAATCGTTCTTTTAACGTACTTGGTTTATCAGAATAAAGTTTAAAATTTTTTGTCATATCTTTAACACGAATTGCAACGTCAGTCATAGAATTCTTAACTTGTTTCATTGAATAACCTCCCTTGACAATAAAATTATATCATAAAGCTAGAAATGGAAGCAAATAAAGTCAACAATTTTTAAAGCAGCAAAAGTCATTTTCTCCACAATCCACATTAAGAGTAAAAGAAGAAAATTGGCATGATTATACACTTTTGCAAAATATCTTCTACTCTTACTTAATGCCAAATACTTATGAGCACGTCTCAAATTCTTATTAATAGTCACTGAATGATTGTGAAAAACTTGAACCTCATTACATAAATAAATGCCTTTTTTTTCCAATTTTTGTGCCATAATATTTTCTTCAAAATAAAGAAATACAGTCTCATCCAAATATCCTACCTTTTCAAGCTCTAAAATAGAAACAAAGAAGAAACAAAAAGACACTACTTCGACTGGTTGAAAAGATCCTTGATAAAAATCATCTGAATAATGATTCCAAGAAATAAAAAAACGATATATAAAAGGTAAACTTAATAAGAACAGTTGAAAATTACTTGGTACCTTCCATCCTCTATTATACCCAGTATGTTCTTTTATAACCGGGCCAATAACTTTACCTTTCTCTTTATAAGCAATAATTTTTTCTAAATCCAAAGAAGAAGAAATCTCAACATCACTATTGCTAACAAAAGAATATAAAATTCCTTCTTTCTTTAAATGTCGCAAACCAAAATTAATACCTGCGCCAAAATTTCTTCCATCCAATCGTTGCAACACTTCAATTTTATCATTTTCATATTTTTTAAGTTCCACATAAGAATCATCACTGGAACCATTATCTACCACTAAAATTTTTGATAAACAATCATAATTTTTTACATTATCAAGCAATTTCTTAGTCGTAGGTGCATCATTATAATTAATAATTAAAAAGCCAATCATTCTACTACACCATCTTTCTTAATAAAAACTAAAATAGAAATCACTCCAACGGAAGGAGCAACTAAAATATGCCCAGAAAAAAATGCTAACAAAAAAATCAAAAACATACTAATTCGTTCTTCTAATAAATATTTTCTTTTCCATGAAATCAAAAATATTGGTAAGAAAAACAAGGAAAAGCCAACTACCCCATAATGATAAAATATATCAAAATAATCCATCTCAACCATTTTCATAGAAATTACTTCTCCATCATACATAGCAATTCCCATACCTAACATCTTTTCTGGAAGGCTTTTCTTTTGGTAAATTTCATGCGTATCTTGTAAAAAAGATAAACGCTCACTAAAAATAAAATGATCAATATGATGAAATGTCATTAAATCTGATACAGAATGAATTTCTAAAAAATCTAAATGAATTTTAATATTTTTATAAAAAGAAGAAGAAATTAAAAGAAAACAAAAGACTAAAAAGAAAGTACAAGAAGATCCCACAAGAAAACCTACTTTTTTCCATTCTTTTTTTCGCCATAATTGAACTAAATAAGAGATTAAAAAAACAAAGACCGTAATTAAAAAAGCCAAAACAGGTACTTTAGTTCCAAGAACAAAAATCCCTCCAAGATAAAAGCAAAACAAAAAGATACGTAAAAACCAGCTTTTATCCTTTAAATATAGAAAAAGAAAAGGCCCTAAAATAGCTAAAATACCACTGATTTCATTTGTTGAATAATACCAGCCTAGACCGCCAACTTTGCTATAAGCGTAACTATTAAAATCTAAATGAAAAAGTTCTGGAACAACCAAAAAGAACAAATAAAGAAAAAGTAAATAACACAGATAACGAATCTTTATTTGAAAAATACCTTTTCTTTGTAATGAATTTAAAAAAAGAAAACAAAAAGGAAAATAAAATGTTCGAAATAAATTTTGAGCATTTATAAAAAGAACAGAAGATCCCTGACAAAAAAATAAAATGAGAAAAAATAAAAGAAAATAAATGCCAGTAATTAAACTATAGAACATAGATTTCTTATCAAAATAAAGTAAATTTAAAACAAAAAGAAAAATTAAAAAGAAAAACTTCATTCCTAAAATAAACAACATACTAGATCCCAAAAAATGAATCGAAAAAGAAGTGATTACATCAAAAATGGGAATTAAAAAAATATTAAACCAAATAATTTTTTGTAACATTTTTGGCTGTATTTTCCTTAAATTCATAGAATCATCACTCTCTTTTATATAATTATACAAAAATACAAAAAAAAGCTCAAATTAAATTCATTAACAATAAACCACAATCAACTATAAATTAAATAAAGAATATATAAATATCACATCTCATTTAAAACAATAGATTTTATCTTTGATCTATGATTTGTGCTCCCTTAATTGCATATACATCTACTCCAGTTGGTGCATTATTTCCACTTACAATCACATTGTTTAAATATGCTTTAGTCTTTTGCTCCATTCCTGCTCCATTTACAAGTACACCCCCACCAAATTGACTTGCATGATTTAATTGTATTATCCACCATTCATCACAAATGTATTAACTATATCACTAACAAAACAAATACCTCCACCATACATTGATGAATTCGAACTAATAATTCCTTCATACATGTTCATATCAGCTCTCCACAAACTGATTCCTATTGTTAATAATAGCACCCCAATACCACTCACCAATAACCATATTTTCTTCTTTTCCATAAAAATACCTCATAACTATAGTCCCCAAAGTAAATCATTTTATCACGATTATCTTATAACATTAAGTTTAACAAAATATTCTTAAATTAGCTACAAGATGTATTCTTATATATAAAGGAACATACAAAAAAATGTACCCCAAATAGTACATTCTTTCAAAATTAAAGATTTATAAATTATTTCTTTTTTCTTTTACTCTTTTTATCCTCTGCAAACATATCATACATTTCTTCTGCATCATCATCAATAGTTTTCTTTTTATTTTGAATTTCTTTTGCTTTTTTAAGTTCATCTTTTGATAATGACATTGTTTTTTCATATTCCAAAATTATTTCTTCTGCATCATTCATTTTACTTAAAGCATCTTCTACCTTTACTTCATCTGGAATATCATCAATTTTCTTTTCAACAATTCCATTTTCTTTAGAAGTCTCTACTTTTTTAGTGGCCTTTTTCTTCGCATTATTATCTTTTTTTACTCTCTTCTTTTTCTTCTCAATTATTTCTTCTTTTACATCTACTTCATTATTATCAAGCGTTTCAACCTCAGAAGTTTTGGAAGAACTCTTTATTTTTGCTTCATACATTGCCAGTTTTTTTAATAACTTTTTATTTGGTTTCCGTAAAATTCCCAAAATACACCCCAAGAATAATACTCCGCAAAGAACTGCACCACCTAAAATAACCTGACGATACTTTTCCTGCTCTGCTTGTAAAAATTGAATCATTTCAACATCATATTCTTGAAAAGTATTATCTTCTCCATAATAAACATAAAAGTGCTTTTTACCAGTCTCTACATTCATCGCATAAACAATAGCAAAATGACTTTCATCTTTCACTTTAAAACAAACATAATCTTTTCCATTAATCGTAATACTACTTTTAATATAACCATTCAAATCTTCCTCAGGATCCATAATATAAAGAACCATACTAGCCGATTTTTGTTCATTATATAGTGTATAACGATTATTTTCTTGATCATAAATTGCAAAGAAGACCTTACCATCTTTATCCTTTACTGCCACCAACGTAAATCCCGTAATATCGCTCACAAAAGCAGGAACTTCTACATCTCCTATTTTAATAGAAGTAAGTTCATATAAATCAGGTTTAGTAATATTTTTAATATTCTTAACAATCGTTAATTCTAATTCTCCAAGAGAAACATTAATAGGATTTTCATCTTTAACATTTATCGTAAGTTTATAAGTACGTTCTGTTCCTGTCTCACTAGTTACAACTACATCAAAAGTATTAGCTCCTTCTTCCACTTCCACTTCTCCTGTTCCACGAACACTTGCATATCCAGAATCTGCACTAGCTTCAATTACAACTTTGTTAACAGTAGAAGGAACATCAACAGAATACTCCAACGTATCCTTTTGAAAAGGAGTAGAAAGTTCATAACCAGATACATTTAAAGACTTCAAATAATTATTACTATCCTTGGCTCTTGGGGTAGTAACAGTAACTACCTTTACACCACTTACACTAACAGAAGATCCATCAGCACTAGTAGCATCTCCAGAAACTCGAAAACTAATTTGTCCAACTCCCGTCGATTTGCAAGTAACAGATAAATTTTTTGTTGTATTTCCACCATTAGATGTAGCATCTGCAAAAGAAGCATCACACCCACTAGTAGAACCATTACTAGTAATTTTTATATTCCAAGCAGCTACATTTTTTAACTGCAAAGTGGCTGTAACCTTACCTCCTGCTTCAATTGAATTTGCACTCGTATAAAAGCTTTGACTCGGCGCAGCATGTACAATTTCTATACAGCAAAACATAGTAAATAAAACGCCTATTAATTGTAAACTTTTTTTCATTGATAACCTCTTTTCTATGCTTGACTAATGCTCTTCTGTCCTAATAAATACTGTCTCATACGCAATAAATCTGCTGAATTAATATTTCCACTAGTATTAATAAGTCGAGCTGCTTCCAAAGAAGCACCAGATAATTGAACTTGCCCAAGCAAATGTTGACGTATTTTTAACAAATCCGCTGAATTAATGTTTCCATCACCCGTTAAATCTCCATATAAAACAACTTCATATGTTTCCCCAGATGGAAATGTAATCTTTGTTCCAGTTCCCACCTTATCACCATCACTTAAAGATCTTCCTGAAGCATTACGAAATACCAACTCTTGCCCTTTTGTTCGAGATTTTAAAGTACCAACAGTAGTACCAACCGAAACATTAGAAAGATAGTTTCCTTTTCGATTTAATTTCATATTACTCAAATGGGTTAATAATGGTGTGACTGCAGGAGTACTTGGTTGATTTTGATTTGAATCACCACCACTAGAAGGACCTGTATTCCCACCAACTGGTGTTGAAGGAGTATTTCCAACAAAGACACCTTGAGCATTTTTTGATGCACCTGCAGCTGCATAAACAATACCAGCTTTCACAGGACTTTCCTCAGAAGAATAAGCTCCGATATTATAAAAATTATAAAATCCTTCATATACATTACCTTGATACTCAACACGTGCACCACTTGTTGAGATGCTCCCAGAAGCACCAACTTCTTGACGAGACAAGGCAGCCAAGTAAACAGGATTAACATTATGAGTTCTACCAGCTTCCATAAAAATACTAGAATAAGACACATGATCAATGGGATCAGTTCCACTCATAAAAGTACCAGAAAGAACACTTTGTACCACTGATTCTTTATAATTCTCACTATAACTTAAATTTTCATACATTAAAACACTATCAACCATTAAACCATTTCGAGGATCTAAGAAATAAGCAACCGTTTCAGTATTAGCAATATACCAACTACCCTCAGTATTCTTATTAATAGGATCTTTACACTTTGGACAAGTTGCACCATTAATCGAACTAATCCACTTTTCCTCTTCAACAGCAGTATAAAAATCAAGCCCTGTTTTTAAAGATTTAAAAGTCCAATTCGGATAAGACTGATGAAGTTCCCTTAACCATTTTTTATAAGTTTCATCAAATCCCTGCTCATTCAAAGCATTTTCAAAATTTTGATCGGTTACTGTACTAGTTCCACCAACCTCTTTTCCATATACAGGATGTGTAGTATACTCAGGCATATTATTAAAAATAGGAATAGTAAATTCAAGAGGCAAAGATAATAGATTATTTTGTTTATAACTATTATAAGTCGTCTTAGCTTCATTCATTGGAGCAGCCAAATTAGCCATATACTGATGTTTATAAACACCATAAGAACTATTTGGATTTACATTAAACTTTTTTAAATAACTTGTATATTGTCCAGTAGCAATATAACCAGAAGCAACAAAATTAGCTCCCCCCATTATTGCTTTCTTAGGACTAGTCCAAGGTCTATTATAACTTTCTGTTCCTTGGATTGTAATATAATCTCTACAAACATAACCATCTCTATTATTATAAGAAATATTAATCCAACCAGCAGAACATCCAGATCCAGAAACAGCATAAGCACTCTTTACTGTAACCGTTGTTCCACGATTTAACTGTTGATAAATAGTACTATTCACTCCTGCTCCACTTCGAAAATTAACCTTATCACCATTAATTGTTCCATAGGTAGCTGCACTAACATAAGGTAGAGCAAAAAGAAAAACAAACATCAAAAAAAACACAGAAAAAACATAACGACATTTCTTTGAAGTGTATAACTGCATTAACCTTACCTCTATTCTACAAAAACATTATACCAAAAAACGACAAATTCAGCAAATCAAGAAAAATATTTTACTGTAAAAAAATAGCCAAGTTCCTGCTTAAATTTAATGCATTGTTTAAAGACATCAATAATTAAGAATATAAAAACATTTGCAAATTTAAATGTGTTTCGAAATCTTTTTAATAGATAAACAACTAAGAATCATCCTGCATTTAAATAAAAAAAAGAATCAAGTATTTTACTTTTTTATCATAAAAAATGTAAATTTTATTATAAAGACTTTATATCAAGGGATATATACAAGATTTTAAGTTCCTTTTACTACCAATTTACTACATTTAAATACAAGATATATTTCAAACATAAAATACCATATTTCAAAGATATTAATAAATATGGTAAAATATTAGTAATTGGAGAAATAAAATATGAATAATTATGATTTACTTAAAAATGATAAAGAATTAAATAGTATTATTGATTCAATAAATAAAGTTAATGAAAATAATTTACTAGCCTGTCATGGAAGATACCATACAACATTTGTAATAAACACTATTGAGAACTTACTAACAAAACTTAATTTCGAGGAAAATATCATCGAATTAGGAAAAATTGCTGGTCTATTACATGATATAGGTACAATAGAAGGTAAAAAAGGACACGCACATCGAAGTAGTGAAATGTGCAAACACTTCCTAGCTAAAACAAAACTATCACAAGAAAGCAAAGATGTAATAATTCATGCAATTGAAGACCATTCAAACGGGAATGAAATAAATAGTCCAATTGGCGCAGCTCTTTTACTTGCAGATAAAATTGATATTTCAAAAAATAGAGTTTTAGAACTAGGAAAACAAGATCGTTGGCATAACAATTGGTTAAATATTGAAGAAACTATTTTAACTGTTGAAGATAAAAATATAATAATAAATTATATTGTAAATGATAAATTTTCTAGAGAAATATTATTAGAAGAATGGAAAAAAGGAATAACAAAACCTATTAAAGCTAGTAACTATTTTGGCTGTAATTGTATTTTTCAACTTAATGGAAATATAGTTGATTTAACTTAGAACAATTTGAGCAAATGAATTATAATTGGGTTTTAATATTATTCTTTAAATTTTAAATTATGCAATCTGCTACATGCTTCATAATAAGGGTAATACTATACCTTATTATGACGAGGACTTTAGTGGCTAAAGCCACTAGTCTCGCACATTAGACTAAACTTTAATACTGTGCAATGTCATAGTATTTTTTTATATTTTAAATTAGTACATAAAAAATTCCTGATTTTACTACCAATTTACTACTTTTAAGAGCAAAAATATAAGAAATTATAAAAAATATATGTGAATTCTTACGAAAATAAAAATGTCGTAAACACCCATAAATAAAGATTATAACGACATTTAAGAACTTATAAAAAAATAATCAAAAAATCACACTATTTTTTTATCAAAAACACAAAAAAATAATTATCCAAAAATGAAAGTTGAGAATAGTCAAAAATTATTGTATAATAACGGTTAGAATAAAGAGGATGAAAGGGAGAAAAAATGAAAAAAAGAAAAGAAAAATGGAAAGCAGCTAGCAAATCAAAAAGAATAATCTTTATTTTATTAACAATAGGAGCAATTATTACTTATATACTATTTGCCAAAAGCTTATTAAGTTTAGTAGGGATTGAAACCACAATAAGATACATTATTTTAGGAATATTTCTAATTTGGATAATATTCTATCTCTTTTGGGGAGTTCACCTATTTTCAAGAAAAAAAACATTTATCTTGGTTAGTATAATTACCACATTATTAATACCACTATTTGGAGTCTCTTCTTACTTCATTGATAAAATGTATGGAAAACTAGAAAACTTTACACTAAAAGAAACATCTACTTATACTAGTGTATTATTAGCACTAAAAGATACAGAGATAACCAATTCTTCAAAACTTGGAATGATATCAAATGAAAATGATCGAGAAGGATACATCCTAGCCAAAGAATTAATACAAAAAGAAAAATTAGAACAAGAAATCATATCTTATGATGACTTCTTAATTATGTTAAATGCGCTATATAATAAAGAAGTAGATGGTATTTTTCTATCAGGAAATTATAAAATTCTATTTGGAAATGAAGACAACTATCAACAAATTGGTGAAGAAACAAAAATAGTTTATTCTTATAGTAAAGAAATGAAAAACGAAGAAAGTAAATTAACATCAACCAAAAAACTAACTGAACCATTTACAGTATTAGTATTGGGAGTAGATTCAGAAAGTCAAGGAGGATTAAATCCCAATGCTGCATTTAATGGTGATACCTTAATGTTGATTACATTTAATCCAAATACCCTTTCAGCAACCATGTTTAGTATTCCAAGAGATATGTATGTTCCAATAGCTTGTAATGGAAACAAGTACAATAAAATTAACTCAGCTGCTGCATATGGAACAACATGTGTTATTAACACTATAAAACAGATGACAGACATTGATATTGATTACTTTGTAAAAGTTAACTTTAAAGGTGTCGTAGATTTAGTTGATGCCTTAGGAGGAATTAATGTAGACGTTGAAGCTCCAAATTATGATTATGATAAGGCTCACAAAGGATTAGTATGTGAACAAGATTCCCAAAGAAGATTTGGAGAAAATCTAATTTGTATTAATCCAGGAGAAAATGTTCATCTAAATGGAGAACAAGCACTGGCTTATGCAAGATGTAGGCATTTATATACACTTTCTGATATTGCTAGAAATAAACACCAACAAGCTATTTTAGAAGCCGTTGCCAAAAAACTAGTACATTTTTCTAACTTTAGCGAATTTGAGAAATTACTAGATACGATTAGTAATAATATCGCAACCAATATGCAAACAACACAAATATTATCATTCTATCAAACCATAAAAAACATGCTAATTAACACATTGAATGGAGAAGATTTCATTACAATTCAAAAAACATATTTAGAATATTATAGTTTGCCAGTATACTTACCAGCAAGCAATACAACAACCAGTGCTCTAGGATATTATCCAAACTCACTAAAAGCAATTACCAATGCTATGAAAGAAAATTTAGGAATTGCCAAACCAGAAACGGTAAAAACCTTTAAATATGATTTTAATACTGACTATGAATACTCTAGTGAAGTTATTGGAAAAGGAATTCGAAGTGGAAACACACTAGCCCTTATGCCTAATTTAAGTGGTCAATCAGTAAGTTATGCAGAAAATTGGGCTTCAAGTCATGGAATAACACTACATAAAGAATTTATAGAAAGTGAATCTATTCCAGGTATAATAGTCAATCAAAGTATTCATGAAGGAACATTATTAAACAGTGTTTCAAACGTTACAATATATATTAGTAAAGCAAGAAAAGATACAACCAATAATACAAATTCAAAAGACGACGATGATGAACAAAATAATTCAATTGACTCAAACATTCCTGGACTCCCTTCAGATAATGACAACAAAGATCCAGAGGATAACAATGAAACAGACAATAATAACAAAGACGACACCGAAACAGAAGATGGATCTAATATAGATATTCCTGGAGCACCATAAAAGCCTTTCTGGCTTTTTTTTATATAGAAATTTACCACAAAAAAAAACAATTTCTAATCTTGAAACTGTCTCATTTGCTCAACATACTTTGTAATATCAAAAGTGCTTTCTGCATTTAAATCATAAGAAGAAAACAACTTCTTTTGATATAAAGGATACGCTGCTGCACCAATCATAGCAGCATTATCAGTACAATATTTAAATGAAGGCACATGGAAATGAACTCCATACTTATTAGCCAAAACTTGCATTTCATTTCTTAAATAACGATTTGCAGATACACCTCCAGCTAATATTAATTCCTTTATCCCTGTTCTATTTAGAGCTAATTCAACTTTTCTTATTAACTCATCAATCGCCACAACCTCAAAACTTTTAGCCAAATCTGCCTTACGAATTTCATGCCCACGTTGCAATTCATTATGCACCAAATTAATTACAGCACTCTTAAGTCCACTAAAACTAAAATTATAAGAATCATTATTCATTGGCTTTGGTAAATTATAAGTTGGTTCTCCTTCTTTAGCCAATTTATCTATTTGCGGTCCACCAGGATACTTTAACCCAAGAACTCGTGCCACTTTATCATAGACTTCTCCAATTGCATCATCAATCGTACTTCCAAGAATTTCCATATCATAAGCACTATTCATTAAAACAAGATCCGTATGTCCTCCACTAACAATTAACGCCAAAAGAGGATAATGCATTTCACTCTCTAAACGATTTGCAAAAATATGACCCATTGTATGATTTACAGCAATCAAAGGCTTATCATATACCATTGACAAAACTTTTGCACACTCCACTCCAACTAGTAAGCTTCCAAGAAGTCCAGGTGCATAAGTAACCGCAATCGCATTAATATCTTGAATATCAATCTGAGCCTTTTTTAAAGTATCTTCAAAAACCATTGTAATATTTTCTGTGTGCATACGAGAAGCAATCTCAGGAACCACCCCGCCAAAATTAGCATGAGTATCCATTTGTGTCAAAACCGTCATAGATAAAACCTCACAACCATTTTTAACAAGAGCCATACTAGTCTCATCACAAGAAGTTTCAATGGCTAAAATAATAACATCATTCATGATCACTACACCTCTTTCCTAACAAATAAGCATCCTTATCTCCATAATAGCCTTTTCGTGTACATTCTACTTCAAAGCCAAAATTTCGATATAAATGAAGAGCAACAACATTGTCTACAGCAACTTCTAAAGTAAAAAGTTCAACATTTAAAGACACACAACCAAACATAAAATTAAGAAGACGACTGGCAACTTTTCGCCCCCGAGCTGCTTCTATAACATAAAGATCAACAATATCTACTGTTTCATAAAACTCTGTAATAGTCAAAAAACCAACCACCCGCTGATCTTCCTCTGCTACAAACGCCTTAAAATAATCCTGATGAAACAAAAATTCCAAATTATTAAGTTTCTTATAATCCTCATGAAGCATTGTCCCTAATTCATAGATAGTTGGAATATCTTCAAAAGAAGCTTTCCGAATCATTTCTGTACCTCAATCATTTTTACGTATAAAGGATTTACAGCATGAGGATTCATTATTGGTAGTGTTCTAGAGAAATCAAAAATTCGTTGATAATCCAAGGAAACATCAACTAGAACCTTTCGTTCTTCACAAAAATCAGTAAAAGAATCCTTCTTTATATAAACATAGTCACTAACAAGTTCATCTAAATCATTAAACTTGCCAACATAATATCCATTTTTTTCTGCCTCACCAAACCAAAAATACCCAGGATCTGTATTAGAAATTGCTTTAATTAAAATACTACTCATTACACGAATAGGAATATTTAAAGTAAAGGCCAACATCTTAGCTATCGTAATACCCAAACGAATACCAGTAAAAGATCCTGGACCATTAATCACTATAATATCAGTAAGATCATGAACACTCAAAGATAATTCTTTTAAAAATTTGTCTAATAAAGGCATAATCACTGAACTATGTGAATTCCTCGCATTATCGTACTTTTTTTGAAAAAACTGCTGTTCCTGAAATAAAACAAAGTCTACACAATCAGAATGCGTATCAATATATAAAGTATTCATAAATACCTCCAATACTTCAAATTACACTTTATCTTTGAGAAAAAAAGAAACTCTCACATAAAAGAGTCTACAAAACGGAATTGCATAAATCCTCATAACGTTTTCCATATGGTTTAAAATACAATACTCTGCTATTCTCATCAATTACTCTAAATTCCATGTCCAAACGTTCAGAAGGCAACATATCTGGAATCATATCTGCCCACTCAATAATGGTAACTCCACTCTTTTCAAAATACTCATCAAGCCCAATACCACTTGCAGCATCCTCAATACGATAAACATCCATATGATACAAAGGCATTTCTCCGTTTAAATACTCTTTAACGATATTAAAAGTTGGAGAGGTAATATTATCTTCGATTCCCAAAGCCTGAGCAAAACCTTTTACAAACAAAGTCTTACCACTACCCAATTCTCCATTCAAACAAATGACCATATTAGGAAATTTTTCACTTTCAATATTCTGTGCAATCTCTAACGTATCTGTTTCATTTCTAGATGTGTATTTGTAATCCATTTTATATCACCAACTAAATTATAACAAAAGGATATAAATAAAGACAACAAGAATTATCCAAATTGACAAAAAAAGAATATAAAAAACAAAAAAAGTGTCTTAAAAAACACTATAATTCCAAAATTAAAGCAAAAAAAAAACTGGCAACTACCTATTTTCGCTTACACTATCGTCGGCGTACTAGTGCTTAACTTCTCTGTTCGGGATGGGAAGAGGTGTATCCACTAGGCTATCGTCACCAATAAAGGATTTTGTCCTTTAAAAACAAGATAATGCATACTCATCAAAATTAAATAAGTTAAATCCTCGAATTATTAGTACTAGTCAGCTCAACGTATCACTACGCTTCCACCTCTAGCCTATCAACCTCATAGTCTATAAGGATTCTTACTTCACGAAGAATGGGAAAATTCATCTTGGAGGAGGCTTCCCGCTTAGATGCTTTCAGCGGTTATCCCGTCCATACATAGCTACTCTGCACTGCAACTGGCGTTACAACAGATACACCAGAGGTATGTCCATTCCGGTCCTCTCGTACTAGGAACAGCTCTCCTCAATTTTCCTACGCCAACGACGGATAGGGACCGAACTGTCTCACGACGTTCTGAACCCAGCTCGCGTGCCAC
>CAJUGF010000038.1 GCA_910585915.1 uncultured Bacilli bacterium
CCACTCATTTTGTCTCCAACTTGAATTTTACGTTTTTGAATAATATAAACACGGATAATTTTGAATACACCAGCTGGTAGCTCATCTGAGTTTTCTTTTGTATAAACTTTAACATCATGAACAATTCCAGCTGCTCCATGTTCTACTTTTAAGGAAGTATCTCTTACTTCTCTTGTTTTTTCACCAAATATTGCATGTAATAATTTTTCTTCACTTGTTAATTCTTGAACACCTTTTGGAGTAACTTTTCCTACTAGAATATCTCCTTCTTTGACTTCAGTACCAATTCTAACAATACCTTCTGAATCAAGATTTCTTCTTGCTTCTTCTCCCACATTTGGAATATCTCTTGTTATTTCTTCTGGCCCTAATTTGGTGTCACGACATTCGATGTCATAATGTTCTAGATGTAAAGATGTGTATACATCATTTTTTACTAAGTTTTCATTTAATATAACAGCATCTTCATAATTATAACCATTGTAAGTCATGAATGCTACTGTCATATTCTTTCCAAGAGCTAATTCACCATTATCACAACTTGGTCCATCAGCTATTACTTGGCCCATATGTATTTGGTCACCTTTTTTTACAATTGGTCTATGGTTAAAACTAGATGAGGCATTACTTCTTTCAAAATTAGCTAAATAGTAAGTGTCTTTCCCTTTGGCATTTTTAACAATAATTTTCTTAGCATCTGCATATTCAACAATTCCATCAGCTTTTGCTACTACGCAAGATCCTGAATATTTGGCTGCTATACATTCAACTCCAGTTCCTACAATAGGTGCTTCTGCTTTTAATAATGGTACTGCTTGACGTTGCATGTTTGAACCCATTAATGTACGGTTGGCATCGTCATAATTCAAAAATGGAATACAGCTTGCTGTAATGGAGACAACTTGACTTGGTGCAACGTCGACAAAGTCTACTTCTTCGCGAGGAACCATAACGTTATCACCATTAATACGTACAATAATTTCATCTTCTACAATTCGATTGTTATCATCAATTTTCACTGTTGCTTGAGAAATATAGTAATCTGCTTCTTCATCAGCAGTCATATAAACGATATCATCTTTTTGTACCACTCCATCTTTTACACGACGGTATGGAGTCATAATAAATCCATATTCATTTATTTTGGCATATCCAGCTAATGAAGTAATAAGCCCGATGTTTTGTCCTTCTGGAGATTCAATTGGACAGATACGTCCATAGTGTGAAGCATTTACATCTCGAACGTCCATTCCTGCACGGTCACGAGAAAGTCCACCTGGTCCTAGAGACGATAAACGTCTTTTATCAGTTAATTCTGCAATTGGGTTAATTTGATCCATGAATTTTGAAAGCTGAGAACTTCCAAAAAATTCTTTTAATACAGCTGTTACTGGACGAATATTAATTAATGATTTTGGTGTAACATCTTCAATTTCTTGCGTTGTCATACGTTCACGGATTACTCTTTCCATACGCGCCATTCCAACTCTAAATTGATTTTGGATCAATTCTCCTACTTGTCTTACACGACGATTTCCTAAATGATCAATTTCATCTGTATTTCCAATACCAGCTTGTAGATTTAAATAATAAGAAATTGATGCATAAATATCTGGAATTGTTAATCTTCTTTCATCAGTACTAGGATCTATACCAATGATTTTAATTACTTTTTCTGGATTTATTTTATCAAATACTTTGATTTCTTGAACCATTTCATAGTTGTCAAGTTCTTCATTAATAATTGTCTTATGAAGACCAAATCCACTCGCTAAAACAGGTTTGATTGTTTCTAAAATATTTTTAGTAATAACTGTACCTTTTTTCGCAATTATATCTTTTCCATCTTTGATATCTTCTGCTAATGTTTGATTTAATAAACGTTCTGCTACATTTAATTTTTTATTAAATTTATAACGTCCAACCTTTGCTAAATCGTAGCGGAAACGATCAAAGAATCTAGTTACTAATTGATTCTTAGCTGAATCTAATGTAGCAGGTTCTCCTGGTCTTAATTTTTCATATATTTCAATTAAGGCTTCGTCACTATTCTTAGTGCTATCCTTTTCAAAGGTATTTAATAAATATTCATTTTCTCCAAAAACACTAACAATATCTTCATTACTTGATAGTCCTAACGCTCTTAGGAAGGTTGTTGCAGGTACTTTTCTGGTACGGTCGATACGTACATACATGATATCTCTTGCATCTAACTCAAACTCTAACCAAGTACCTTTATTTGGTATCATTTCTCCGCCAATGATACGTCGACCATTTTTATCGATTTCGCGTTTAAAGTATACGCTTGGTGAACGAACTAATTGTGATACGATAACACGTTCTGCTCCATTGATAATAAATGTTCCTGCGTCTGTCATTAAAGGCATATCTCCAAGGAAAATCTCTTGTTCTTTTACTTCTCCTGTTTCATGAATAAATACTCTTGCTTGAACCTTTAATGGTGCAGCATAGTTTACCATTCTTTCTTTGGCTTCTTTGATCGAATATCTTGGTTCATCAAATGAATAATCACCAAAGTCAATGGTTACATTTCCAGTAAAACTTTCTACCGGAAATAAGTCTTCAAATACTTCTTTGATGCCATTTTCTAGAAAATCATTATAGGACTTTTTTTGAATCTCTAAAAGATCTGACAATTCCATTGTATTTTTACTTTTTGAAAAACTTCTTCTTTTTCGGTAATCTCCGAATTTTTTTACAGTGTAAGCCACGATTTCACCCCATCTAATATATTTTGTTTGTTTGATTTTTCAACGAAAAAAATCTACATGCCACCAATTTATAATTTTATCAGCCATAAACAACTGTGTCAACTAAATTCCGCGGTCATAATATAAAAACCCTTACTTTTTTCTATGATTTTGCATGTCCCGATTTTTTCTAATTCTTTTAATACACTTTTAGCTCCTTGGTCTTTTCGAATAACAAACCAAAGAGTTCCTTCTTTTTTTAAATAGTCTTTTGCTTTCGTTAATATTTTTAAAACAATATCTTTTCCCGCTCGTATTGGTGGATTTGTGATGATCAAGTCAAATTTTTCTTGAATATTTTTATACGCATCAGATTCTACAGATGATCCTCTGATTTTATTTTTCGAAATGTTTTTTTCTGCCAAATGCAAGGCTCTTTTATTTACATCACATAAAGTCACTTGGCTATTGAGCACTCTGGATACAACAATTCCCATAAATCCATAACCACATCCAACATCCAAAATAGTTAACCCCATTCGCCTTTCATGTTTTAATAACGTTTCTACCAATAAGCGACTTCCAAAATCTATTTTATCTTTTGAAAATACTCCATTATCACTAAAAAAGGCAAAGGTTTCCCTTTGATAAGTATAATTAATAATGCGTATTTCGCTTTTTAAGTCTGTGTTATTTGTAAAATAATGTTCCAAGAAATCACCATTCAATCCAAAAAAGAAATATTTGTAACAAAATTTTATCAAATCTAATTCATCATGTCAAATTATTTCGCCATCACTTTCCATTTTTTGACAAGCTATTTTTTAATCTTTTTGCTGTTCTTTTCAAATACTTTTTATTCTTCCTCATTCTTCTTATATCTTTTATACTTTTTTCAAACGTATTTATGGTTTTTAAATCATTCGTTGTATCGAGGATTTGCTTAAAATTTGGATTTACACTTTTGTCCCCCAAATGTTCTATACACTTCTATCTTTATTACTGCTGACTTGATTTTCTTCAATTGCTAATATTATCATCATAAATATTAAAAAAATTTCTGCCTATTGTAATATAGTCAAAAAAAACGAAGAATCTATTCTTCTTCATTTTTACTTTCTAATTTAATTAATACTTCTCTTGGCTTGGATCCATTTTGTGGTCCAATGATTCCTCTTTCTTCTAATAAGTCAACGATTCTTGCTGCTCTATTATACCCAAGGCGAAATCTTCGTTGTAGTAATGAGGCACTAATTTTACCAGTTTTTGCTGCAAACTCTACAACTTCATTATATAGTGGATCATCATATTCTTCAGGTTCGCTATCTGCACCTGCCATATGAGAACTATTCAAATTAGTTGTAAGGTTTTCATCATATTGTGCTTGTTGTTGTTTACAAACATATTCAATTACCCTTCTAATTTCATCATCTGATATAAAACAGCCTTGAATACGAACTGGTGTATTTTCCCCCATTGGTAAATACAACATATCTCCTTTTCCAAGAAGCTTTTCTGCTCCCGGAGAGTCAAGTATAGTTCTTGAGTCAATTTGGCTGGATACTGCAAATGATATACGAGACGGAATATTTGCTTTAACAACACCTGTAATAACATCGGTTGATGGTCTTTGGGTTGCAACAATTAAATGGATTCCTGCCGCTCTTGCCATTTGAGTAATACGCATGATAGAATCTTCAACTTCTTTGCTTGCGACTAACATTAAGTCTGCAAGTTCATCGATTACAACTAAAATATAATACATTTTAGGAATTGGCGAGGATGGATTTGCACGATTTTGTTCATCTATCCAGTCATTATAGCTACCAATATTCTTAACCCCTTTTTCAGCAAATAAATCGTATCTTTTTTCCATTTCAACAACAATTTTTTGTAATGCTAAAGATGCTTTTTTTGGATCTGTTACAACAGGACATAAAAGATGTGGGACTCCATTATAGTTTGATAATTCTACTTTTTTGGGATCCACTAGCATTATTTTGACTTGATCTGGACGATAGAGCATTAGAAGTGAGGCAAGCATGCTGTTTACACAAACTGATTTACCAGAACCTGTTGACCCCGCCACTAAAAGGTGAGGCATTTTAGATAGATCAGCTGTTTGAGGTCGGCCCATGATATCTTTTCCAAGAGCTACTAGCATTTTAGCATTTTCTTGTGATTTCGGAATGTTATTTAATATTTCTTTAATTTTTACAGCACTGATGACTGGATTTGGGATTTCTATTCCAATGGTACTTTTACCAGGAATTGGTGCTTGGATACGAACATCTTTGGCAGCAAGAGCTAGGGCTATTTCTTTGTTAATTCCAACAATTCTACTAACTTTTGTTCCAGATGGTACTACAACTTCATATTGTGTAACACTTGGTCCCATATGAACATCAACAACACGCCCTGCTATTTGGAAATCTTTTAAAACTCTCTCTAAATTTTGTTTATTACTAATAATAAATTGATTTGAATTTACTTTTTTAGGTTTCTCAGGATTGTCTAATAAGTTGATGCTAGGTAATTTATAATCGGCATTAACAAAACTAATATTACCTTCCCCATCATCTTTTGCAATGGTATTTGGCATTATTTGATCATTTTCAACTGGTCTTGCAATGGTTTCAACTGTCGTTGGTTCTTTTTCATAATGTGTTAATTCTTCTATACTTGTTATTACTCTACGATCATCTTCTTTTGGAAGTATAAATTCTTGATCTTCTTCATAATCGTATGTTGATTCTTCTTTTTCTCTTTTTTGTTTTGGTTCTCTTTTTAATTTTTTAAATGATCCAAAGAAATTAGATAAGATATTTCCTATATTGATATTAAACATTAGGATCACGCCAAAAATGGTTAGAAAGGCTAAAACAATGTAGGTTCCAGAGCTACCAAATAATGCTGCACTTACAAATGCGAAGGCTGCTCCTATGATGCCACCTCCTATTACAATGGAGGTTTGTCCAGAAGTTGCTAGAGCATTTGCTGACCCAATAGATGCCACTCGTGACATGTAGTTGTCAATGGTTGCTTGGAAAATATCACTTGCATTTTCACAATTGTTTATAAATGTAAAATGACTCATAATTAAAACTACAATAATTAATATGTATAATCCAATTAATTTGGGCCCAATAAAATTTGGCAATTTTCGTTTTATTAACATAAAAAAGCCCATGAATAAAAGAAGGATTAAGATGGCTGGCCACCATTCTCCTAATAAAAACATGGCGAATTTTTTTATAATTGTTCCTACTGGTCCAAAACCAAATCCTATTAGTCCAATCAAAATAAGGATTAGACCTGTTAATTCGACAGAATATGTAAAATTTGTTGCACTTTCAGATTTTGATTTTTTCTTTTTTGCCATATCTTATCACCATACACATTATATCTTAGTTCGATAATTTATGCAAAGCGTTTTACCTTTTATTGACGCTCTACAATTACTTTGTTTTTAATCTTTTTCTGATGGCAGATGATTTTAAATCTCTTACAAATATCTGTTTTGAAATGTGTTTATTATTGAAGTTTCGTAAGTCAAAGATTTAGTCAAAAAAATTGGTAATAATACTTATTGGCAAATTATTCTTTTTTGCTTGAAAATTAGCTATTCCTTATTCTTTTCAATAAAAATTTCCTTTTCATAGTTTTTCAACTTTAATAGGGACTACTATTTGAATAAATTATAGATTTTCATTTTAGTCTACTCGTGAAGTTTTTTCTTAATATTTTTTAAAAATGCCCTTTTATTTTTGTGTGTTTCTTCAATATTTTTCATAAATAGTAAGTGAAACAAGATTTTTGGATGCATTAAAAAATCCATAGAATCGGCTTTGTCTACTAAAGATATTAACCAACTTTCTTTATATCTTGGTGGTCGCTTATTTAGTGGAAACATGTGTTTTTTGATAATATCTTCAATTTTAGGATTCATTTGTTCTGGAAAATATTTTAAAGCATTAATTCTTGCTTGTTCTGCATGAACAAAACCATGTTTTTTAAAAAATGGTGTTTTTTCTTTATTTCCTTGCCATGGCTTATCATAAAAATCATGAAGTAATCCTCCAATTGCAGCTGCTTTGTAATCCCATCCAAATTTTTTGGCAATTTTATATGAATCATAAGAAACTCTTAAAGTATGTGCATAAACAGATTCTCCAATGTGATGCATATATCCCTTTCTTTTAATAATCTCTGGATGTTTAATAAAGGGATCTATAATTGTTAAGAACTCCTTGTAATCTTCAATTAGTCTTTTTTTTTTCGCTTTTGTATCAAAATAATTTATTATGTAAGAGATTAATGTGCAAATTTGCCATAAAACAGTAAAATATACTAAAAAGTTGATTGGAATATTCCAATTATCAAAAATAACATCAAATAATCCAATAATAATTGTGATGAAAACAATCCAAGTTTTAATTTTTCCTATCATAAGTGAGTTTGCGATCCCTCTTCTTAGATAAAAGTACAGATTTAGGATAGCAATTATACATTCTAAGATTAATACATAAAAGAAGGAATGATTGCGGATAATTAAAATGGTTAATAAGCCTATGATTAGCACTTTATCGGAAATGGCATCTAATTTAGCTCCTAATTCACTTTGGACATTCCATTTTCTTGCTAAAATTCCGTCTAATGAATCTGTTAAAGCAACGATAGCAGCCATAGCAATTAATATTTGAATATGATTCGTTAAACCAAGATACACAATGATTGGTGTTAAAACTATTCTAGAACTTGTTAAAATATTAGGAATATATTTTTTATATTTATCCATCAAATATCGTTTCCTTTCATATTTATTATAGCATTTTTTTCTATATAGAAAAAGACACTAAATTATATGAAAGTGTCTTTATAAATATTTTTTCATTTCTGCTAAATTGTCTTCCAAAACTTTTATGAAGTGATCCATTAAATTTTTGATTTCTGAATCTTCCCCTTCATATTCATTTTTTGCTTTGGTTACTTCTATGATCCCTTTGTTATTTCCTTCCATCATCATTTTAGCAATTTGATTATCAGAGTCATCAATTTTGGTTTTTACTTCACACATCATTTCACTACTCTTTTTTGCCATTTTTCCTAAATGTTCTTCTTCGCATCCATATTTTTTTAAAATAGAAACGATTTCTTCACAAATATTATCATATTCTTTTCGTTGACTTTCTAGAACTTCTTGAAGCGACTGTTGCTTTACTTTTTCAATTACCGCATCAATACCAATTGTCCCCATTTCTGCACATTGGTATAGTTTATTTAGATATTTCGTTTCTTCATTTTCACGCATTTCTTTTTCTTTCACTTTTGATCACCTAGTTATATGATGATCAAAAAATCTTTTTTTATACTTTAAATTTCTTGAACTACTGCAATAATCATAGGTTTGCATTCAGTTTCACTGTAGAGATATTTACTTAATTCTGTACGTATTTCTGTTTTAATTTTATTATATTCAATGTAGTTATCTGTAATATTTCGAGTAATTACTTCTTCTGATATTCTTTTTATTTCTGTAATGATTTCTTTTGAATCTTTTACATAAACAAATCCTCTTGTTGTTACTTCTGGGCCAACTAATAAAACTTTATCTTTTTTACTAATTGTTGCACTGATTAATACAATTCCATTTTCACTTAACATTTCACGGTCTTTTACAACTAGTTCTCCAACATCATCACTGCTTTTTCCATCGATTAAACAAGAGCCAATTTTAATACTTTTAAATGAGTCTTGAAGCTTGCCGCCATCGATTTCTACTACGTCTCCATTTTGTTTTAATAAGATATTTTCTGATGGAATGCCAAGATTTGATGCTAAATTTGCATTTCCAACCATATAGCGATATTCACCTTTTACAGGCATATAATATTTAGGATTCATTAAACGGATCATTAACATTAGATCTTCACTTGATGGATGGTGCAAAATATTTTTATCGCTTGGTAATCCAATAATTTTACATCCTGCCATTGCTAAGTCATTTTCTAGTTTTACTAACATTTTTTCGTTAGAATCATATCTAGGTTCTGCAAAGCAAATAGAGTCTCCCTCTTTTAAAGAAATATATTTATCATAGCCATTAATAATTTTGCTGATAGATGCATAAGGATTTTCTTTATCGTCGCATATTAATAGTATTGAATTTTGATCTTTAATATTTGACAAATCTCCAAGGAGATCGTCAGAAAATTTTAAATAGCCTTCTTTTTTGGCAAAATGAATGACATTTTGCAATTTTTTTCCCATAACCACGATTTTTCTATGGGTATTTTCTGCTCCATTAAAGATGTCTTGGATTGTATAAAGATGAGTAGGTAAAACACTAAACATTACTCTTCCATCTTGCTTGTTTAAAACATCTTTGAAAAAATCTGTTAGTCTTTGTCCAGGAGATGTATGTCCAATGTGTTCAGAAAAGCTAGATTCTGATAATAGACATAATACTCCAAGTTTTCCTATATAGGCAATTTTGCCAATATCCATGCCATAAGCACCATCCATCATTGGATCGATAATAAAATCTCCTGTATAACATATTGCACCATCTTTGGTGTTTAATACATACATCACTGAATCTGGACAACTATGATTTACACTAATTGGAAAAATGCTAACACGACCAAAATTCAATTTTTTATGTGGTACAATTTCAATAATGTTTTTTTCTGGAACTCCAGATTCTAGTAAGACATACTTTGTGAATTTGGTTGCATATAACTTTACTTCTGGTAATATTTTGACAAGGTCGCCAGCTCCTCCCATATTTTCATAATGTCCATGTGTTAGGAATACTCCTTTGATTCTTTTTCTATTCTTTTCTAAATATTCGAAATCGGGAATAATGTAGTCAATTCCAAACGAAGTTCCTGTAGCATATTTTAATCCGCAATCAAAAACAAAGATATCCTTATCTACTTCAATACAATAGGTGTTTTTTCCTGATTCATCTAATCCACCCAAACTAAAAATTTTAATTTTACTCATAATTCAACTCTTTTCTATAAAAATTAATAAAGTATTTTTGCGTGAGTTCATTATAGCAAAGAAAAAGAGATTTTTCAATCTCAAGTTATTGACCCAAATTATTCTGTTCAAATATTAATTCACTTAATGGTATTATTTTTAAGCCTTTATATTCAATTTGCTTTATTAAGAGCTTTAAGTCTTCTACTTTTGCACTCGAACTAATTAATATTATGGAACCACTTGCTATTTTACTTTTGATGTTTGCAATATTCGTTCCATTCAATTCTAAATTTGGTTTTACTAAATATTTTTTTTCCTTTTTGCAAATTTCAGCATTAAAGGTATTATAAATACAAATATTTTTGTTTTGATTTATAGAGTTTAATAAGCTATCTGTTTCTTTGAAATATTTATTATCATTATTAATTTGCTCTAAGTTAGTTGTTTTTTCAAAGCTATCTTTATCTATTAAAGTGGATGCTTTGATTTTAGCTTCTTTTAAGTAATTTTCTATTTCTTTATTTGAAGAGACAACAAAAGAAATGCTTTTCTTTTTTGAGTTACCTTCTGTAATAATTTTATCTTTATTGTCTTCTAAAGAAATTTCTGGCTTAATTTGATCAAAAATTAAATAATACTTGTTAAATGCTCCAAAGGATTTCATTTTTTGAAAACTCTTTTCTGTATTAACTGATAATCCATTAATGCCTGGAATTATTTTTTCATCTTTTATTTCTGCATTGACATAATTTATATTCGAGTCTTCCTTTATTACCTCTATGCTTTCATAAATTGGATCTTTTTTTCTCATAAATAACGCTATTTTCTCTGTATAATAAAAACTAAATAACATGATAGCTATCATTCCAAAATATTTGTAAAACTTTTTCAAAGATATCACCAATATCATTATATTCTTGTACTTTATAATTCATTATTCTTTTTTTGAAAACTTTTTTCTAATTGCTTTCGTGCTTCTTTTGGGTGATTTAAAATAAGTTGATAGATTTCTTTTGATTTTTGCAATTCTTTTAACAAAATATCTTCTTTGGAATTTTCTTCGTTATTATCTAATAAATACATGGGTTTTATATTTAGAGATTTCGCTAAATTTTGAACTGATTTTATGGAAGGATTTCTGGTATTGTGAATATATGCGTAGATAGTGCTTTTGCTCATATGCAACGATTTTGCTAATTCTTGATAAGTATAGTTATTCTCTTTTTGATATTTAGTTAGTATTTCACTTATTTTCTTCATTTTTATTTTTTTCTTTTGGGTGTGGCGCTACAAAACTAATCGATTGAGCAATTACTTCTGTTTTGTATTTCCGAATGTTTTCATCATCTTCATAAGAACTTGTTTGAATTCTACCACGTACTGCAACAACATCTCCTTTCGAACAATACTTTGTTGTATTAATAGCTATTCCATTCCATAAAATACATCTTATGAAGTCAGCTTCATACATACCATCTGCATTTTTAAAATTTCTTGGTACCACAAGATTAATCATGGTTTTCTGTTTTTCTGTTTCAAATTCTTCTAATTCTGGGTCTGAAACCAAGCGTCCTACTAAAATTACATTGTTCATATTTCCTCCTTTCCTTTTATTTCTTATCAATTTTTTTTATTTTTTACAAATGGTTATTTTGCTTAATTTGAACAAATAAAAAAACAGAATTCAAAAAATACTTCTTACTTATTCTTTTTTCTGTTTTTTATTTTTTGCTAATATTTATTATTCTTTAATTAGTCGATTTAATTCGACAGCATATTCCATTGGCAATTCTTTTTTAAAATCTTCTATGAAGCCCATAATTAAAAGTTCTTTGGCTTCCTCTTCTGTTAAACCTTTTGCTTGTAAGTAGAATAATTTTTCAGCACTTACCTTTGAAACTGTTGCTTCGTGTTCTAAATAGGAGCTATCGTTTTCTACTATGTTTTTAGGGTATGTATCGCTTTTAGATAAGTTATCTAAAAGTATTGTATCGCATTTAACAGTTGCTATTGATTTATGAGCATTTTGGGAAATTTTAGTTGTTCCTCGGTAATTTGCAATTCCTCCATCTGCAGCAATCGATTTGCTTAAAATATTACTCTTCGTATGTTTTCCTAAATGAATCATTTTGGCTCCAGCATCTAACACTTGATTTTTCTTGGCAAAGGCAATACTTATGGAGTTTCCTACCGCATAGTCACCTTTTAAGATACAAGATGGATATTTCATGGTTACTTGACTTCCTATGTTCCCATCTATCCATTCCATTTGTCCATGTTCTTCTACTAGTGCTCTTTTTGTAACTAAATTATAGACCTCTGTTGACCAATTTTGAATCGTAGAATATCGACATTTTGCATTTTTTCCAACATATATTTCAACTACTCCAGCATGAAGTGAATTTTTAGAATAACTTCTTGCTGTGCAGCCTTCAATGTAAGAAAGTTCTGCTCCTTCATCAACAATAATTATAGTTCTTTCAAATTGTCCTAATGATTCTGTATCAATGCGAAAGTAGCTTTGAAGGGGGCGATCTAATTTGGTATAAGGCGGAATGTAGATAAATGTTCCCCCACTCCATACTGCTCCATTTAATGCTGTATATTTATTTTCATTATATTTTACTAAAGAATTAAAATATTTTTGGAATATGTCTGGATGTTGCTTTAATGCTTCATCTGTACTCATAAAGATGATTTTTTCTTCAGTTTTCTGTTTGTGGTAAACTACTTCACTTTCATATTGATTACTTACCCCATCTAAATATTTTTTCTCAGCATCGATCACCCCTAAATCACAAAAAATGCCTCTTGTTTTTTCATCGATTTGATTCCAGTCATCACTTGCTTTCTCTCTGGTACTTTTATAATATAAAATATCATCAAAATCGATATTGAGAACTGGACCAAATTTGGGATTCTCTATTTTTTTAAATTCAGAATATGATTTTAGACGAAACAACGTCATCCATTCTGGTTCACTTTTTTTCTTTGATAAATTTATAACAAATTCTTCTGTTAATTTTTCTTTCATAACTAATCACTTTTTTTATTATACCTCAGAAACTGTGAACTACCAATTGAAATTTTACAAGGAGATTGATATAATCTTTTTATGATAGGGAGGCTTACTTATGAATGCCAATTCTATGATATTGAATGATAATATTCTTTATTTGGAAGCTTGGATGAAACAAAATGCTAGTCTCCAAAATGAGTTACAAATTATTAATTCTCAATTGATATGGAAGCATAATGAAAAAACTGAAACGCTAGATTTACAGCACTTTTATTTACCAAATCTTTTATTTAATAGTGCTTTTCAAAGGGATATTCAAAATCCAGAAGCTATGACTGCTGAAGATTTGTTTCGAATTATTCGTGTACATATTTTAGCAAATGAATATGTTACGCCTTCTCTCCTTCAAGAAAAATTGTATCTTGTTCGTTTTGAATGTAAAAGAGATCAAGATGGAAACCCATTTGTTTTATTTCAAGATAATTTTGGAAAGCAGTATCGAATCCAGAATAATGTTCCACGTGTAATTGCTATTTATGAAAAGTTAAAAGTGCAGAAAAATGTAGTAATGTTAAAAGATTTTAAAAAGGAGTTAGAAAAAAATGGATCAAAATAGAAGAAAATTATTAGCAGTTGATGGAAAAAAGTATGAATCTTATTTAAATGATGATACCCTTAGAATAGTTAACGATTTATGTTATCATGCTCAAATGGCTGCTATTGAAGGAAGTGAAGAAGGCAGAGATATTACCAATGCTGTTCAAAACGTTATGGAAGAGAAAGAGCAACAGGTCGTTTTAGAAGAAAGAGAATATCAGCGATCTTTAGCTAGAGAAAAACAGGCAGAAAAAAGAGCTGGTTATATTAATGCTTCCATTTTACTTTATGTAGTTGTGTTTTTTGGTATTTTTATTGCTTGTGCTCTTATTCTTTTTCAAAAATAGGAATGTATTTTTATCTTCTTCCATATATTT